>JBBRIK010000556.1:0-4831 GCA_038221045.1 Gemmatales bacterium | reverse complement strand
CCCTCGGGACGCTTCACCATCTGATACTTCTCGACGAGGTCCCACCAGAGCTTGTTGAGATCCTGCTCCGGGTTCTCGTACATGCTCTTCTCGAAGCGCAGCATCACCTGACACCAGCGCGAGAAGATCAGCAGTTGATAGCGCAGTGAGCGCGAGGCCGCATCGTCGAACGCCTCGGCCTTCTCCACCTTCAGGCCCATCTTCTCCAGGAAGGCGCGCTTCTTCGACATGCGCTCAAACATCATGGCGACGCCCTCGGTCGTCAGGATGTGCGATTCGCTGCGGAGGACGTAGGGAAGGCTCGCGGGGATGTTCTTGCTCGAATAGACTGAGTGGCCGAACTCGTGCAGCATCGTCGAGGCCCAGTAGGCGTCCGGTACGATGTTGCACAGCACGCGCACGTCGCCCTCGCGGTCGATGTCGGTGCAGAAGGCGTGCGGGCTCTTGCCCTCCTTCGGCTTCAGATCGCTCTGCCGCAGCACGTCATCGACCGGCAGGCCGATGCCGCGATAGAAGTCGCTGGTCATCTTCTCCAGATCGGCCTTCTTGAAGGGTTCGTCGAGATCGGAAGCGAAGACGGCCGGCGTCTCCTGGAAGAAGAGATCGTGATAGTGCCAGGGCCGCAGTTCGCCGACCTTGACACTGCTGGTCTCGGCCAACTTTTCGTCGATCTCGGCCTTGGCCTTCATGAACGGTTCGCGCGTCAACTTGTCCAGCTCGTCGAAGAGCTTGATGATCTCGTCGCCGTCCTGCTCGTTGAGGAACAGTTGCAGGGCGTGATAGTTCTTGTAGCCGAGTTTGGTCGCGCCCTGGTTGCGGAGCTTGACCAGTTCCTTGAGGTCCGCCTCGACGGCGGCGCCGACCTTCTTGCTCGCTTCCCAGGCTTCCTTGCGGCGCTCCGACAGCGTCGAGGTTTTGAGGATCTTGCGAACCGCGTTGTCGTCGATCTTCTTGCCATCGACCTCGGGCCGAAACTTGTTGAACGCCTGCTCGATGGCGTTGCTCTTGGCCACCATCTTCTTGAGCAGGTCGCCGTCGATCTGCTTTTCGAGATACCCGCGATAGAGAATGTCGATCGCTCGCATCAGGATCTTGTCGTCGATGTCCTCGCGTTTCTCGTGCAGCGTCTTCAGTTCGGCGAAGACCTTGGCGTCGGAGAGAACTTCGTCGATCTTGTTCTGGGCGTCTTCCTTCTTCTTGAAGTCGTCGTCCTTGCCGCTGATGCTGGCCTCCCACCAGGCCCGGCCGGCGATGACTTCGAGCGGGCGCAATTTCTTGGTGTGTTCCTCGACGAACTTCTTGGCTCGTTCGGTGATTTCCGGGCTGGCCATACCGCAACGGCTCCCCAGGAGAAGGACGGCCAGGGTCAGGCCGGCCCGACAGAATTGATAGCGCGATGACATTGTGACTCCTTTCCAAACCTGATTGCCGCTTGCGGCTTAGCAATGTTCCCAGAGAAACCGCTAAGCCGCAAGCGGCCGAAAATTCAACCTTGCACCACTGGATTCCGCAGCACGCCGAGCTTGTCGATCTCGACCTCGACGACGTCGCCTCCCTTGAGGAACACCGGCGGCTTGCGCGCCATGCCGACTCCGGGAGGCGTTCCCGTGTAGATCAAATCGCCCGGCTGAATCGTGAAGACGATCGACAGATAAGCCACCAGTTCGCCGGCGCTGAAGATCATTTGCTTCGTCGTGCTGTCCTGCATCGTCTTGCCGTTGAGCCGCAGGCGGATGCCGAGACTGTGCGGATCGCCCACCTCGTCCGCCGTCACCAGCTCCGGCCCGAGGGGCGCGAAGGTGTCGAACGTCTTGCCGGCCATCCACTGCTTGCCGTCTTTCTTGAGCTGCCAGTCGCGGGCCGAGACGTCATGGCCGATACTGTAGCCGGCGATGTGATCGAGCGCGGCTTCCTTCGACAGATGCCGGCCCTTCTTGCCGATGACGATGACCAACTCCGCCTCGAAATCGACCTCCTGGCTTTCCGCCGGCAGCACGATGGCGTCGCCGGTGCCGATGAGAGCGGTGGCGTACTTGCTGAACATCACGGGATCGCGCGGAATGGGAGCGCCGCTCTCCTCGGCATGATCGCGATAGTTCAGGCCGATGCAGACGATCTTGGCCGGGTCGGGGACTGGCGCGAGCAACTTTGCCGAGGCGACAGGCACCTTGACGGCGTCAGAACGGCTCGCGGCCGACGCCGCTTTCTTGAGCGCTTCAGGACCGGCTTCGAGCAAGCTGCGCACACTGGCGGGCAGGCCGGCGTCGGTGGCGTGCAAGTCGATGTAGAATTCGCCCTGCCGGACGGCAGCGCGCGGCCCCGCGGCCGTCTGGATGGTCGCCAGTCGCATGATTGCTCCTTGTGATGCGGATGCGACGCTTCCACGAAGCGCCGCTCCGCGTCCATTGTACGACCTACCAACCTGGGATTCGCTGTCCGGCATCGCTAGACTTCCCTTACCTCTGAACCTTCACCGGGCGGGAGGGGTCAGGAAGAAGAGGAACCCCAACATGCGAGGAGACGAAATGAGTCAGCATCCCGTGAACGCCAGCGGTTTGCAGTGGATGGTGCGGGGCAACACCTTCATGATGTGCGGCCGAACGCTGCCGCGTCTGCCGGCCGGCGCCTACTCCTGTTCGCAGGACTACAACGGCAACGCCGTCTTCACCGCGCGCAACCTCCAGGCGGACGACATCATCGATTTTCCCGATAGCCTCGCCGCCAAGGTGCTCGACGAGATCGAACGCTTCTGGCAGCTTGGCGACCGCTTCCGCAAGCACGGCTTCCTCCACCGCCGCGGCTATCTTTTCTACGGCAAGCAGGGCGGCGGCAAATCGTCGCTCGTCCACCTGATCGTCGGCCGCATCCTCGACGCGGGCCATCTCGCCTTCTTCTGCGAGCAGCCTGGGAGCTTCATCGGCTGCATGGAGCAACTGCGCCAGGTCGAGCCGGATCGGCCCATGGTCTGCGTCTTCGAGGACATCGACGCGATTATCAAGACGTATGGCGACAGCGAGCTGCTCCAGTGGCTCGACGGCAACCATCAGGTGAACAAGGCCATCAACCTGGCGACGACCAACTATCCCGAGTCGCTGGATCGCCGAATCATCTCGCGGCCGCGCCGCTTCGATCGCATCCTGCGCATCGACGCTCCCGATGCCCGCCTGCGTCAGGCGTACTTCAAGCGCAAGCTGCCGGAGTTGAGCGTGGCGGAACTGGATCGCTGGGTCGAGTTGTCGGACGGTCTGCCGTTCGCCGCCCTGGCCGAGATGATTATCAGCGTCTGCTGTCTGGGCAACGACCTGGAGAAGTCGGCGCTGCTGCTCAAGGAGCTGGACAGCCATAACCCGTCCAGTTCCGAGTTCGGCGATGGAGAGGAGAACGAGTCTCCTGCTGGCTCCCCCCTCACCTACACCGATATCCCTTTCTGATCCGGACGAATGTTTCAGAGACGTCAGGGATAGCCTGACCTACGCAAAGTCAGAATGAGCGTAGGTCAGGCTGTGCCTGACGATCCTCTCCCCTCTCGAAATAGACTCTCAATAATCAGCGACCGAGCCGTCTTTCAGCCGCGCGCCAGGCCAGCGATACGATTGCGGTTTCTTCGCCTCCTGCTCCAGCACCTTCTCATCCACTTCCACTCCGAGTCCCGGTCCCGGCGGCAAACTGACGTAGCCGTCGGCGTCCAGCTTCCAGTCCATGTGCGTGATGCCCTTGGGATTGAAGCCGTGATTGTCCGGGTAGAACTCGTGAATCAGGAACAACGGAATCGACGCCACCAGATGCAGGCTCGCCGCGATGCCGAGATAACTGGCCGTGCAGTGCGGAGCCAGCGGCGTCTGATACGCCTCGGCAATGGCCGCGATCTTCTTCAACTGCGTGATGCCCCCTGAATGACAGGCGTCCGGCTGAAGGATGTCGAGGCAACGATTCTGCAAATAGGGAATGAACTCCCAGATGGCACGGTCGCGCTCGCCGGCCGCCATAGGGATGCGAATCTGCTTCTTGACGCGCTTGAACGCCTCGATGTTGCCGGGGACGACCGGCTCTTCGAGGAACAGAATGTCGTACGGTTCGATGGCGGCGGCGACCTGGATCAGCGTTGCGGGCGGCAGGGCGCAGTGGGCGTCGAACATGACGGCCCCGTCGGGACCGACGCGCTGGCGTGCGGCCTTGATGGCGCTGACGACGCGCTGCACATCAGCAGGGTTGCTCGAATGCTCGAAATAGCCGGGATTCGGCACCTTGATCGCCTTCGGTGTGTGATAGACGCGGATGCGATCCCGCGTCGGCCCTCCGAGCAGCCGATAGACCGGCACGCCCCACAGTTTGCCAGTGATGTCCCACAGGGCCATATCGATGCCGGCCAGCGTGTGGACCATCTCCGGCCCGCCGCGCATGTCGCGATGGGCGCGATAGACCTTTTGCCAGAGATGTTCGATGCGCGTCGGGTTCTCGTCCTTGAGCAACTCGAACAGCGATTCGACCAGCGGCTTCGAGACGCGTGGATCGACGCCCTTGATATCGCCCCAGCCGACGACGCCGTGATTGGTTTCGAGGCGAAGATAGACGACGGGACCGGCCCAGGTGGCGCGGAGGCCGGTGATTTTGATGGTCGAGGTGCGGTCGCCGACCTGGGCGGCGGCGTTCCGCTCCGGCGCGACGGCATCGGTGAGTAGCTCCACGTCGCGATTGAACTCGTGTGGCATCGTCGGGTTTCTCTCATGGGGGCGATTGCCAGGTCACCTGACCCAGGGCGTCACGCTCGTAGGTCCGCATTGTGGCGGTGATCGGCTTCGTGGGATCCTCTCACAAGTTCACTTACCACGTC
>JBBRIK010000555.1:0-4842 GCA_038221045.1 Gemmatales bacterium | reverse complement strand
TCTGGCCGTCAAGTCCGTCCTGCCGACGAAGTCCACCAGCGCCAGGGACATCGAGAACTTCACGACGGAAGCGGAGCAGTGGGTCGAGAAGATCGGCCTGCACCAGAACGTCGTGGCCTGCCACTACGTCCGCGTGCTGGGCGGGGTGCCGCGCGTCTTCATCGAGTATGTCGAGGGCGGCACGCTCCAGGAGTGGATCACCTCGAAGCGGCTGTACGCAGGCGGGCCGGAGGCGGCCCTGGAGCGCATCCTGGACGTGGCCATCCAGACAGCGTGGGGGCTGCACTACGTCCACGAACTGGGCCTCATCCACCAGGACGTCAAGCCGCTCAACGTGATGATGACGGCGGACGGCGTCGCCAAGGTCACCGACTTCGGGCTGGCAGGCGCCCGGTCGGTTGCGTTCGAGGAGAACGAGCCACGGCCGGAGGGGGGACGATTCTGGCGACCTGGGGTGGGATGACCCCGGCGTACTGCTCGCCAGAGCAGGCGGAGATCGCGGGAAAGAAGGCGGCGGGGATGCCGCGTGAGCAATGGCCGAAGCTAACTCGGCGAACCGATGTTTGGTCGTGGGCGGCCAGTGTGCTGGAGATGCTCCTCGGCGAGCGCACCTGGCCGGCGGGACAGGTGGCCCATCTCGGCTTGCAGCGCGTGCCGGACGAGCCGCACCTGCCGCCGATGCCGCCTGCGGTGAAGGATCTGCTGCGTACCTGTTTTCAGAAACGGTCGGAGGAGCGCCCGCACGACCTGATGCAGGTGGCGGGCACGCTGCAGGCAATCTACCAGCAGGTGACGGGACAGCCCCATCCGCGCGAGCGGCCTAAGCCGGACGACCTGCTGGCAGACAGCCTCAACAACCGGGCCGTGTCGCTTATCGACTTGAAGAAGCAGGAAGCGGCAGAAAAGAAGTGGCAAGCGGCCCTGCGTGTGGACCCGCACCATCCCGAAACCACATACAACTGGGGGCTGATCCAGTGGCGTTCGGCCCGGCTTACGGACCAGAAGCTGCTGCAACAGTTGCGCGAGGTGCGCATCTCATCCGCTGATTCCGTGCGCGTGGACTTCCTGATGGGGCTGGTTCACCTGGAACGGCCCGATGCGCAGGCAGCGGTTCAATTGCTTAGCAAGGCCATCGAGGCGGGAACGGGCCGGGCGGAAATCACCGCCGCGCTGGCGCTGGCACAATTCATGGGTGACCCATCCGAGCAACTGACCCGCAACTTCGAGGGGCACACGGACGTTGTGACCTCGGTGTCGTGGAGTCCTGACGGCCGCCACGCCCTCTCGGGGAGCGAGGACAAGACGCTGCGGCTGTGGGAGGTCTCCAGCGGCGAGTGCCTGCGCACCTTCGAGGGGCACACGAGCCGGGTGACCTCGGTGGCGTGGAGTCCCGACGGCCGCCACGCCCTCTCGGGGAGCTATGACCACACGTTGCGGCTGTGGGAGGTGTCCAGCGGCGAGTGCCTGCGCACCTTCGAGGGACACACGTCACAAGTGACCTCGGTGTCGTGGAGTCCCGACGGCCGCCGCGCCCTCTCGGGGAGCGATGACCACACGTTGCGGCTGTGGGAGGTGTCCAGCGGCGAGTGCCTCCGCACCTTCGAGGGGCACACGAACCAGGTGACCTCGGTGTCGTGGAGCCCCGATGGCCGCCGCGCCCTCTCGGCGAGTTCTGACCGGACGCTGCGGCTGTGGGAACTAGATTGGGAGTTTGAGATCAACCAACCGGCGGACTGGGACGAAGGAGCGCGACCGTTCCTCGATGCACTCCTGACCGCTCATACCCCCTATGCCCATGGCTTGGCCCCATTGGTATCTACACAAGTGCTTTTCGAGGCTAAACTGATACAAACGTCCACTGAAACGAGCTCCGTTTCTAGTGTTCATCTGAATCAAAATGCCTTTGCTAGTACTTGTGTAGATACCAATGCACCCACGCAGACGTCCAAGGAACCAGCCCCAATTCCGGGCAAAAAGCGTGGCTGGCTCAACTGGCTCTTAGGCCGATAAACAACTCACCTTGGGAGTTTCCCCCCATGCGTCCGCTCGCGTTTCTCAAGTGCCTCGGCAAGGCGGCGCTCAACCAGGCCGCGAACCTGGCCGGCTTTGGCCTCGGCGACGTCGTTGAAGACGTCTGGAAGGAGTGGACCAAGGACCGCGACGCCGCCCAGCGCCAGGCCGAACTGCAAGCCGTCGTCCAGATGGCCGCCGACCAGTTCCGCCAGCAGGTCGAAGCCGTCGTCCGCGACGTCGCCGCCGGGCAGCCGGAGGCCGTTCGCCGCCACATCTCCGTCTGCCTCCAGCAACTGCCCGACCAGCTTCGCCGCTCCTTCCGCCGGCCCGACGACACGCAGGGCACCAGCGTGCCTCCCGGTTGCGGCGTTAAACAGCTGGTCAGCGAGCTCGTCTCCCGCCTGCCGTTCCGCCCGGCCGAACCGCCGTACGTCCGCACTCGGCCGCAGGTCACCCTCGAGTTCACCTGCGGCCAGCTCCAGGGCCAGACGCGCTCCTTCACCGAACCGACCACACTCCTCCTCGGCCGCCACAAGGACTGCGAGCCGTGCTTCTCCGACAAGGAGCACAACCGCGTTTCCCGCCACCACGTCCTTGTCGAGATCAACCCGCCCGATGTCTGCGTCCGCGACCTCGGCAGCCGCAACGGCACCTTCGTCAACGACGAGTTGGTCGGCAAACGCCCGCCCGGCACAGAACCCGGCAAGGAACATGCCTCGGCCGAAAAGGACGTCCCCAACGGCGCCGAGGTGTTGCTGGCGAAGGAAGGCGGTGTGGCGTTCCGCGTCCGCATTGTCGCGCCGGCCAGGTGTACGGCCTGCGGAGCGGGGATCGCCGACGAGCAGAAGGCGGCCTGCGCTCAGCCCGCCGGCGGCTACCTCTGGCCTTATTGCGGTCTCCGGGCGGAATAGGTGTAGGCGGTGGTCAAGCGCTGTGCGTTGTGCCATCGCGAAGTGCGGACGGAGAGCGGCGCCAACCGGCCGGGTGTGTTCGTCTGCCCCGACTGCCGCAATGATGTCCAGGGCATGATGCGCGACCTGCACGGCCAGGCTCAGTCCGGCGCCGCGGAACTGCGCGCCCTCCGCGGCTATGACGTCCTGGAAGAACTGGGTACTGGCGGCATGGGGGCGGTCTACCTCGCCCGGCATCAGCGCACCGGCGCCGCTGCAGCCATCAAGCTGATGCTGCCCAAGGTCGCTGCCGACGAAGACGCCGTCGTGCTATTCCAGCGTGAGATCCGCAACAGCATGGCCCTGAGCCATCGCCATGTCGCCCGCATGCTCGATCACGGCTTCGCTCACGGTGCCTTCTTCATGGTGCTGGAGTACTGCGACGGCGGCACTGTCGAGGAGCTGCGCAGCCAGCGCGGGGGAGTCCTGCCGGTGGATGAAGCGGTCGAGATCGTGCTGCAAGCGCTGGAGGGGCTGGCGTACTGCCACACGGCCGACATCCCATTCGTGAAGCAGAAGGGCGGCGGTTACGGTCCAGGGAAGGGGCTGGTTCACCGTGACGTCAAGCCGGCGAACCTGTTCCTGACCGGCTGGGGCAGCGGCCGAGTCGTGAAGGTTGGCGATTTCGGGATGGCGAAGGCGTTCGCGGAGTCCGGCCTGAGCGGCGGTACGCGCACCGGTGATGTCGGCGGGACGTATGAGTTCATGTGCCGGCAGCAGGTCGCCTTTTACAAGGACGCCGGCCCGGAAGTGGACGTCTGGTCGCTGGCGGCGTCGCTGTACTACCTGCTGACCGGCAGCACGCCGCGCGACTTCGGCGACGGCGACAAGTGCCTGGCGGTGCTGGAGGCGGACCCGGTGCCGGTTCGCCAGCGGAATCCGCAACTTCCCGCCAAGCTCGCCGAGGTGATTGACGAAGCGCTGAAGGAAGAACCGGGAATCCCCTTCAAGACCGCGACAGAGTTCAAACGGGCACTCGAAAATGTCATGTAGACAGGAAAATGTGTCGGCAGAAAAAAGGTGGCAGGGACGAATGGCACTTCCATCCTAAGTTTCAATATCCCAATCACTTACGGCGATGGTTTTGGCACTTTGACAGACCGGCTGCCGAACCATCCTCGGCGTCTGCTCGCTTCATCCCGCAAACCCAGCAGCTGCCGCTCACCCCAGCCGGCGCGCACCCTCCCCATAGCCGGCCATCCGGACTCAATTAACACTACAGCGCTACATTCGTAGCGGGGATTGCCCTTGCCGCGAGAGTCGAGCCGCCCGATTACGCTGCGGGTGATAGGCGATGACCTCGGCCGTGTTCGCGAGTTCGGTTGTCTGCCGGCGATTCCTCTGCCAGATCCCGCAGCGTTGGTTCAACGCCCGGCATACTTGCTCCATCGTGATCTCCGGATTTTTCCCCCCGGAGCCGATCCGTGTGGTCGGCGACAAACCCCATCACGAGCAGGCACAAGATCATGTGCCTCATCAACGCCACATAACTGCGGCCCTCGAAGTGGCTAAAGCCGATCTCACTCTTGACGACTCGAAACGTGTGTTCCACGTTCCAGCGACTAAACGCCACACGCAACAGCGTCTCCACCGGCGTCGTGGCCGGTGCGTTGGACAGGAAGTACTTTACCTCGCCCGTCGCCGGGTTCCGCGCCACGATCAGCCAATAGGTACGTTCCGACCGTTCGCCCCGCCACAGCAAATACACCTGTCCGGAGCGAATCTCCCACTCCTGATCGTCCAACGTCAAACGGGCCAACGAGACCCCCTGCCACTCACGCTGATTCCAGGCCGAACTGAAGCGTGCCAGGTTGTCAACGCGCTTTCCTTTCCAGCCTTTCTTCGGCTTCTTGCCCCGCGGCCGCGTCGCCAAACAGCG
>JBBRIK010000554.1:0-4842 GCA_038221045.1 Gemmatales bacterium | reverse complement strand
CGAGGGATGCGGCGCGGTAGCACATGCTCGACATGGATTGTGCTGATGCGTTGGTGACAGGTATCGAGAAGAGCGCGCACCCCGGACGGAAATCCGCCCCAGGGTGTGTGTGGCGCACGCGCAATGCAACGAAAGCCGTCTCTTTCAGGATAGTGGACGGATGATTAGTTTACAAGAGGGATGAGCGCGAAACGGCAAGCCGGGGAGCGCGAAACGGTAAACAAGCCTCTCTTGCGGGGATGAGGCTTCCCTCACTACAATCTCTCTACTTGATCGGACCTTGTCGTCGAGAACGCAGGTGCATGAGCCATCTTCCCGAATCGTCTGCTGCTCCGCGACGTGTTGCCGTCCTCGGCTCAACCGGCTCCATCGGCACCAATAGCCTCGATGTGATCGCTCATCTCAAGGGCCGGCTCAGCGCGCATTCCCTCTCGGCCCATGCGTCATGGGAAACGCTGGAAGAACAGGCGCGCCGCTTCAAGCCGCGCCGCATCGCCCTCACCGATCCCGACGCGGCGCAGCAACTCGCGGGAAAGCTCAACGGCGTTTGCGAAGTGCTGCACGGGCCAGACGCCCTGGCGATCCTGGCCAGCGATCCCGAGGCCGACGTCGTCGTCAGCGCCATCGTCGGGTCCGCCGGCCTGGCCGGCACCTGGGCCGCCCTCGAACAGGGCAAGACCGTCGCCTTTGCCAACAAGGAAACCCTTGTCATGGCGGGGCCGCTCGTCATGAAGCTGGCCCGCGAACGCGGCGGCCGGCTCCTTCCCGTCGATAGCGAACACTCGGCCGTCTTCCAGGCGCTCCACGACACGCCGCTCGATCAGGTCGAACGTGTCGTATTGACGGGGTCGGGAGGGCCATTTCGCGGCAGGACGACGGGCGAACTCGAAAACGTCAGCATCGAAGAGGCCCTCAAGCATCCCACCTGGCGCATGGGGCCGAAGATCAGCATCGACTCGGCCACCCTCATGAACAAGGCGCTCGAGATCATCGAGGCGCGCTGGCTGTTCGATCTGCCGCCGGAAAAGATCGACGTTATCATCCATCCCGAGTCGGTCATTCACTCCTTCGTCGAATTCGTCGATGGGTCCGTTCTGGCGCAGTTGTCGCCGCCCGATATGCGTCTGCCGATCCAGTATGCGCTGACCTATCCGGAGCGCGTCGCGGGGCCGGCTCGACGGCTGCCGTGGAAGGAACTATCGGGGTGGCACTTTGAACAACCGGACCACGAGACGTTCCCGGCACTACAATTAGGATTTGAGGTGGCGCGAAACGGCGGCACCTGCGGCGCGGTGTTGAACGCAGCGAACGAGGCGGCCGTCGGCCATTTCCTGGCCGGCGAGTTGGCTTTTCTGGACATCGTCACCGCTTGCCGTGCCGCTCTCGATCACCATGACTACAGCGCCACGCCGACGCTGACTGAACTGGCCCGGCTCGACCGCTGGGCGCGACAGGAGGTAGCTCGTTGGACGGCACATCGATCCCCCACCCTGAGCAGCCCGTGATTCCGCCGGACGTTCAGGCGTCCGCCTCCGGTCCCGCGGAGCCGTCGTCGAACGGCCAGGCTGCCCCCCTTCCCCCTGGCGACGCTCCCGAGACGCCGTTAACGCCCGCGCAGTGGCTGTCGCAAAACGGCATCTACCTCGCCATCCTCGTCGGCGGTCTCATCTGGCTCTACCGCTCCCACGGCTGGGAGGGGCTGCCGAGCGCGTTCCTGACCGTCTTCGGCATCGGCTTCATCATCTTCATTCACGAACTGGGGCATTTCCTCGTCGCCAAATGGTGCGACGTCCACGTCCTGACGTTCAGCATCGGCTTCGGCCCTGCCATCCCCGGTTGCAGTTTCCGGCGCGGCGAGACGACGTACAAGCTGGCGCTGTTGCCGCTGGGCGGCTACGTCAACATGGTCGGCGAGGGGGCCGACGCCGACGAGGGCGAGAACTATCCGCGCTCGTTCAAGAACAAGACGGTCGGCCAGCGTATGGCCATCATCTCGGCCGGCGTCATCATGAACGTCATCCTCGGCGCCATCGCCTTCACCTTCGTCTATCGCGCGCACGGCGTCGATCGCGTTCGGGCCGCCGTCGGGCGGGTCGATCCGGGCGGAGTGGCCTGGACCGAGGGCGTTCGCAGCGGCTGGCGCATCGATGAAATCGGAACCAACACGAAGCCGACGTTCTACGATCTGATGCTGGCCGTTAAGCTGTCCGGGGACCGCGACCTGGGTTTCACCTTCTGGGACCCCTATGCGAAGGACGAGAAGGATCGAGTGAAGGAATTCGCTCTGAATCCGCGCCGTGCCGACGGCGAGATGACGCCCGTCATCGGCGTAGGCATGCCCTCGCGGCTGGAACTGGTGGGAGCGGATTCCAAGAACGAAGCGGGAGCGCCGGTTGTCCCCAACAGCGCGGCTGCTGCCGCTCGCGTCCTCGATCTGAAGCCGGGCGACGTCATTGCCGCCACGACGGACCCCGAGAACGTCGGAGCGATGAAGCCGCTTGCCGCCGATGATTTCGACGAACTGAGCAAGCGCTTCCAGGCCCTGGCCCGGGAGCCGATCAAACTGAGCGTGCTTCGCGGAGGCGTCCCGGAAGACGTCGCCATCCCTGTCGCGGGGTTCCACTGGGGCGACCGCATCGTCGCCTGTAGCCGTGTCCCCACAGGGAGCGAGAAGTACGATCCGTTCAAACTCTCTGAACTCACGCGCGACCCGCGCTTCGAGGAGGGCGATGCGCGCGATCCATTCGAGCTACGGTCGCGGTTGCGCCTGCTGGCAGGGAAGCCGATCGTCGTTCAGGTGAAGCGGACGAAGGACAAGGAGAGCAGCGAGACCCAGGCCACGGTGTTCGTGCCGGCCGCGGCGCAGATGCGCTTCGGAGCGAGAATGCAGATGGGCAAGGTCACCGCCGTGCGCAAGGGATCGGACGCGGAGAAGATCGGCGTGCGTGGCTTGCTCACCTCGAAGGAGCCTCCAGACCAGATCAGCGGCGTGCTCATCGTCGATGAGAAGGGCGACGAGTTGATTGTGGGCGATGCGCCGAAGAACCTCCTGCCGAAACCGAAACGTGCCGTCAAGCCTCTCGATCCGGTACGGCTGCCGTACGACCTGGCCGAGTTCGCGGCGAAGCATCCCGGCAAAAAGATGGTGACGCTGATCGTTCTGCGTCCCAATCCGGAGAAAAAAGAAGGCGTGCCGTTGGACCCGATCCTCTGGGATTCCAGCTTCGACGAGAGCGTCGAGACGCCCGTCACATGGGCTTCGCCGCTGGCCATTCCCCAGCTCAGTATCGCCTACTGGGTGAATAGCCTGATCGAGTCGGTCGAGCCAGATTCCCCGGCTGCCCTGGCGCGTCAGGCGATCGAGGAGCAGGACGGCGTCTGGACGAAAAAGCCCTCGCCGTTGAAAGCCGGCGACGTCATCACGCGCGTTCGTTTCTGGGAAGCCAGTGCGGCGAAGCCCGCCTGGAGTCCGTGGGTCGATCTGGAGTCGGAGCGGAACAAGGAGAAAGTGGACGACCGCTGGAGTTACGCCTCGACCTTGCTCAGTTCGGGCGAATACCGGACGGTCCAGCTCACGATTCGCCGCGACACCACGGTGCTAAAAGAACCCTTCGAGGTGGTGCTGGAGGAGGATGCGGCCCTGCCGCAGGCCGAGCGCGGCATACGCCTGGTCCTCGACAGCCATCTAGTCAAGGCCGAGAGCATCCTCGAAGCCCTGGACTATGGCCGGGAAGAGACGTGGGGCTTCATCAAGACGATCTACAAGGGGCTGGCGCGCGTCTTCAGCGGGCGAGTCTCGACGAAGAGCTTCGAGGGGCCGATCGGCATCGTCTCGACGACGTTCACGCTCGCCCAGCGAGACCTTTACGGGCTGGTGCTGTTCCTGGGCATTCTGAGTATCAACCTGGCCGTCGTGAACTTCTTGCCGATTCCGCTGCTGGACGGCGGACATATGGTGTTTCTGATCTACGAGAAGATCCGCGGCAAGCCGGCGTCGGAGCAGGTGCGCAACTTCGCGGCGTATATCGGTCTGGGGTTGCTGCTATTGCTGATGGTGTATGTGTTTGTGCTGGACATTCAGAAGCGCATCCTGTGACGCGGCGCATTCATCCGGGCCGCTTGCGGCCGGGACAGGAGGTCGGAGACGATGAGCAAACGACGATCCGAGCAGATTCAGCAAGGCAAGGGAAGGCCGGCCGAGACGCAGGTGACCCGGACTCCCGATGCGTCCGCGCCGGCTGCCCTCTCGAATGAGGCAGAGCCGGGGGAGGGAACGACGGACGCGAACGTGCTGGGCAAGTACTGGATTGCGATTGTCATCTGGGTTTTGGGCTTCACGCTGATGATCGTCTTCGAGTTGATCTCGGCGCTATTCCGGCGCTGAGCCTCAATCGCGGATCGCCACGCCCCGTTCGCGCAGGACTTCGACGAGTTTTCTCCACGTCGCCTCGGGAGCCGGCGTTCCCGCCTCGCGCAGCAGGGCGATGGCGCGGTCTTTCAGGCTCAGATGTTGTTTCGCCAGAGCAGGCAGGTCGCGGTTGCTGAAGCGTTTGCCATCGAGCGCTTCATTGCCCAACTGGTCGGCGCGCTTGTTCTGGGCGCGGCGGACGTGAACGAAGGAGACGCCCCCCGCGAACTGACGACGCAAATGATCGGCATCTTCCCAGAGCGGACGCAACTCCTCGTTCTTGACCTTGTACTCGCCGTTGAGCTGCTTGACCATCAACTCGCTGTCGCTATGGACGACGACGCGATGGTTCTCCCCCAGATCGAGCGCGTGTTCGAGGGCCTTGATCAGGGCGATGTACTCGGCCTGATTGTTGGTCTTTTCGCCAAGCAGGC
>JBBRIK010000553.1:0-4849 GCA_038221045.1 Gemmatales bacterium | reverse complement strand
TCTCCAGCATGTGACCGCTCTCGTGTCCGGTCCGCTCTTCAATCTGCGTTCCACCGGCGATCTGAAGAGCCTGGTGCCGATCAAGTGCAAGTCGTCGAACAGTCTGCTGGTGCCGCTGGGGAGCAAGCCGCTCGTCCTGTTGGCCGGATTGGGTGAGAAGGCGAGCGACATGGCGATCAAGGTGGCGTTCGGCTGGGAAGGCAGCAAAAACGTCTACGGGAACTTCATGGGGCTGGTCGAGCAGCAGCTCGGCAGCATGGAACCGCTGCCTCCGAGAATGATCAATCGCGAGAAGTGGAAGGAGTTGACCGGCGAGACAGAAAGCAAGTTCCTCGAACAGATCAAGTTCGCCGAGACGATTGAGAGCGGAGCAGTGGCACGCGTGCGACCCTCCCAGTTGACCGTCCCCGAGATGAAAGACGCCGGTGCGAACGTGGAGAACCTGCCCGATCCGACACGAGAGGAACCTCGCCCTCCCAAGTGATGTTCCCGTCGTTCGACCGCTTGCGGCGTGGCGGGGACGCCGCTGCGCCGCAATCGGTGTCACTCGCGTGGCTCAGGACTTCTTCTTGCTCGTCTTCTTGGAGGCCTTGGCGGTCTTCTCCGTCTTCTCCTCAGTCGTCTCCTCGGACTCGACCTTCTTGGTCTCTTTCTTCTTCTTGCCGAAAATTGATTCCCATCCTTCGGAATAGTCCTTCGTCTCGGCCAGACCGATGCGAACGATGCTCACAGTCGTCTCTCCACATAATCGGGAACAGGTTCCTGGCTGCCTCGCCGCCCTGGGCGGATCATCCCTGTGAATAAAGTGTATCGTGCCGGAGCGAGGTTGTCACGAGGAAGCCGCCCCCTCCAGCATCGCGGTTGAGCGCGCGATCCTCGCGTCAATCCATCAGACGAACGCCGGCCTCTTTCAGAGCGGGCAACTGTTTCGCCTTGGCATCGTCGGAAAGCGGATTGCCGGCGAGGAAGAGGCGCAGGTAAGGAGCGTAGCGGCGTTCGCCCTTGGCGTCAGCCTGGGCCGCCTCGACCAGCGGCTTCAGGTCGGTAATCTTGTTGCCGTTCAACTGAAGGATGCGCAACTCTGTCTGCCCCTTCAGCGGAGCGATATCGGCCAGTTGGTTGTCCTTCAGATCGAGCGACGTCAGCCGTGTCACCTTGGCGAGCGGCGTCAGGTCCTTCACTTGATTCTTGCCCAGCGACAGCGAGGCCAGTTTTGTCAGGCCCGACAGGGGATCGAGTTTCTCGACCTTGTTGTTGGACAGGTAGAGCGAGGCCAGGCTTGTCAACTTCGCCAGCGGGGCCAGATCGACAATCTGATTGTTCGACAGTTCGAGGTACTGCAACTTCGTGAGTGTCGCCAGCGGCGCGAGATCGACGATCTTGTTGTTGGCCAGGTCGAGCGATTGCAACTCGGTCAGACCGCCGAGCGGCTTCAGATCGACGACCTCGTTGCCGGTCAATTTCAGCAACGCGAGGTTCTTGCACTTCTCGAGACCCGACAGGTCCTTGATCTTGCCTGCCTTGGTTTCGAGGATGAAGAGCTTCGTCAGGCTCTCGTCGGTCAGCGGCTTGTTGGGTTCCTTGAGGGCGTCCTTGACGGCAGCCTCCAACTCCTTGTCCTTGATCGGACGCTGAGCGGAAGCGATGGCGGGGAGCAGGAGGGCCAGCAGGGCGAACGGGATACGATACGACATCACAGAAAAATCCTCTCGGTGGGATGGGGGGAAGGGGCTTCGGGAAGCGTCACCTCGATGATGAGCGGCTCGTCGGCCAACTCGGAGAGTTCGCCACGAAGGATGCGTTGTCCTCTGGGCGCCTCGATGGCAATGGTGACCCGGCTTCCCTCCATGCGGACGACCGTGATGCGGACGTCGTCGCCAATCATCAGTTGCTCGCCGGGTTTCCTGCTGACGACTATCATGATGGGCCTCCGTGAGTGAGTGTCCTGTCTTGCCGCTTGCGGCTTAGCGGTCTTCAACGCGGGGTGGCAATAAGGACGAGGTTGTCCTCCTTCTTCATCTCCTTGTAAACTGCGCGAGCGGCGGCGTAAGTTCGTTCGAGTTCCTCCTGCGTCACCGGCTTGCCGGCGGCATCGAGCGGAGCGCGAATCGTCAACGGACGAGGAGCGATCAGCGCTGCCAGGTCAGGAAGATCATACCACACGAGGACGCCGGGAACCACATTCGGAAGTTGCCCCTTGCTCATCGGCGTGCGGACGACCGACGACCATGACAGCAGCGATCCCTCGATGGTCAGGCTCTCGATGCGGCTGTCAAGAGCAGCGGCGTGCAAAGCGGCAACGCCTGCTGGACCCCGCGCCGTCAGGTTCACCTTCTTGCCCAGATATTCGACGATGCTGAGTAAATCGAGGACGCGCTGCCCCACAAGCGGCCGATTCACATGGAGCGCCAGAAACGCCTCACGCTCTTCCGAAGCCGGCTTCCTCACGGAGTTGCTCAGGCCGCGCAGATGGATCGCGAATTCCTTCCCCTCCGCGACAAGAGTGACGGAGGCATTTTCTTCCATGCGGAGAAAGATCCCCGTCTCTGTCTCCAGGACGTTGGGTTGGCTGAGCGTTGCCTTCCTGATCTCCAGGGGGAGTGCGAGCAGCCGTCGCACTTCCTTGAGCATTTCCTCTCGCCCCAGTTTCTTGCGAGCCTTCGTCAATTCGCGCTCGTGTTCGGCGTTGAGATCGAAGACCGACTTGCCCTTGAAGTCCTCCAGCACCTGACCGGTGCGCGTGCACTGCAAGTCGGCGTCCTTGTGAATCGGGAAATCTCCTTCGACCGGGGCGTCGTCCTTGTCGAGCAACCAGCGGCGCATCCAGCGCATGGCCGCCTCGCGCCTCGGCTTCGAGAAGCCATGCTTGTCGTTGTACTCGAACAGATCGACGCGCTCGCCGTGACCCATCAGGCCGTAAAGCAGTTTCGCCTCGCGAAACGTCGTCCATGCTCCCTGAATGTCGAAGAAGTCCTGCGTCCCCGTCAGAATCAGCGTCGGTTTAGGAGCACGCATGGTGACATAGTCGGCGTGTTCCATGCCGAAGGCCACCTGACCGGTGATGTTTTGCTCCGCGTCCTGAGGACCGATCGTCGCGAACAGACGTTCGAGCGAAGTGATGTAACACGATGGGGCCGCCGCGACGATGCGGTCGTCGAGGGCCATGAGGTAGGCGGTCATGGTGCCGCCGCCGGAGTTGCCGGTGCAGCCGAGCCGTTTCGGATCGATCTCGGGC
Source organism: Gemmatales bacterium (assembly GCA_038221045.1). Classification (GTDB taxonomy): domain Bacteria; phylum Planctomycetota; class Planctomycetia; order Gemmatales; family Gemmataceae; genus JBBRIK01. The sequence continues at coordinate 1,614 of JBBRIK010000553.1, read as the reverse complement.
AGGCTCGCCAGGTAGTCGAGACTGCGGATGCCATCCCAGACTCGATAACTGGCCGTCTCTCGACCGACGAGCAGAGCGCCGATGCCTGTGAGCGTGTGTTCCGTCGTGCTACCCTTCGTGGCAGGCTTGCCCATACGATCGAGCAGTTGGACCCGCTCCCCTTGGCCGATGGGGTCGTAGCAGAGGACGGCGAGGCCATTCTTCGCCATCAGTATGCAGGCGCGTTGGTACGCCTCGGCTGCCTTGCCATTGGCGCTGTGGCCGCACGGCATCAGCACGCCCGGATAGGGTGCCTTGGCATCGGGCAGGTAGAGATTGGCTGTGACGTGATGATCGGGCCGGCTCTCGTAGATAATCCGCTCAAGGGAGTAGCCGTCGTACTGTTTCTTCCCCACGACGCGAGCCTTCAGCGGCGTCTTCGGAGGAAGGTCGCCGAGAGCGGCGAGGAATCGCTTCTTCAGCTCCTGCTGGCGTTGGCGGACATCGTCAGGAGTTTTGAGACCGGCGACAACTTTTCGGCGCGCGTCGAAGTGTTTCTTCGCCTCGGCCTGAAGCCAGGTGTAGAGGGGGTTCGGGTCAGGCTCTGGATCGGCGGCGCGAAGAGGAGCGGTGAGCAGTAGGAGAGACGTTGCGAGAAGGCGCATGAGAAGAACTCCTTTCCTCGACGTTGATACACGATTCCCAGGTCCATCGCAAGCGCCTCTCTCACAATCCTCCTTATGGCGCAGATGCTCCGGCATCGTCCTGGCGATGACGCCAGAAGTGGGGCTGCTAAAACTGTATGGGAATGAAGCGAGGGGTGTCTTGCCGTCAGGTCGGCAACGGCGCAAGGAAAAATCGGGATAGCGGCTCCCAGCGCGAGGCGAGCACTCCACATAAGCGTCGCCCTGCCGCTACCCCGATCGTTGACGGCCAGGAGAACCTGTCCGCCAGAATGAAATTTAGCGGAGGCGATCATACCTCGCAATGCAAGGAGAAGCGCCCCAAGCGAGATTCGTCCTGTTGGGCGTCCGAGTTTGACGGTCGGGAGAGTTGCGCGGATGCTCTTCCCTGAATCGGTCGCTCTCCTATAATGACTTTTTACCCTCCTTCCGATTCCCTGCACGAGAAGGGATCGGTCTCGTTTGACGCGAAAGGACGTGGACGTGGGCAACATGATACTGCTGGCGGACGCGCGGGCCTTCTGGGCGGGCGTGGTCAACATCCTCCTGCTGCTCATCGGGATCTTTCTCATCCTGGTCGTGTTGATTCAGCGCGGCAAGGGTGGTGGATTGTCCGGCGCTTTCGGCGGGGCAGGTGGTTCCAGCGCCTTCGGCAGCCGTGCCGGCGATGCGTTCACGCGCTTCACCATTATCATCGCGTCCATCTGGGTGCTGCTCATCATGCTCCTGGTGAAGCTTACCTCCAACGTAAACTGAAGCCGGGTAGGTCCGGCGAGCCGAGCCGGACCTGTACCTCGATGTCGCGTCCTGTGTGCCGTTGGTGATAGCTCCGGCGTGCTGCATCGTTGTAGAAGTCCGGCGAGCCGAGCCGGACCTGTACCTCGATGTCGCGTCCTGTGTGTCGTTTGTGACAAATCCGGCGCGCTGCATCGAAGTACAGGTCCGGCTCGGC
>JBBRIK010000552.1:0-4849 GCA_038221045.1 Gemmatales bacterium | reverse complement strand
CGGCAGGACGCCAGGCAGGCGAAAAAGGCGGCGTCCGGGCGCGAGGACGTCGCCTTGCATGTCGTCGTGGCGAACCGGGATCACTTGGCCTTGCTGGCCGCCTTGGCTTTCTCGGCCGTCTTGGCGTCGGTCAGTTGCGTCTTGAGGTCCTTGGCCTGCGTCTTGAGGTCGGTCAGTTCGGCCTGACGGGTCTTGATCTTCGTCGACAGTTTTTCCAGTCTCGCCTTGATCTGCTTGGAGGACATCGATTTCCCCTTGTAAGAATGATGTGGGAAGCGACTAGCTACCCGTGCTGCGTTTTGGCTTCCGCTCCTTGCCTTCCGCCTGGGCCGCGCCGGCTCCCTTGCCGCGGGCTTGCCTGCTGGTTGGTCCTGGTTTCGAGGACGCTCCTCCCCGTTTTCGCGAGCGCCGGGCCGGCGCGGGAGGAGGGAAGACGTCCAGCGACTGTTTCAGGGCCCGAGCCAGCTTCTGGGCAGTTGACAGCAACGGACCGCGATTCCCTTGCTCGTAATCTCGAATCGTCCCCAGGGGAACCTGACTGGCCTCGGCGAGCTGCGCCTGCGTCATACCGGACTGGATGCGCAGTTCTTTCAGCTTCTGGCCGAAGGTCATCCTCGCCCTCCTGAGTAAGTCAGAATCAGTATAAGGCAACTCCAGTACCGACGGCCACTCGAAAATCGGCACAATTCTTCTTCTTTTCTCCAATCCTGGGAAAACAAGCCGATCCAGTTGAGTCCAGCACGTCAGGGGGGCGACAGGACTTCTGCTGAGGCAACCCTTCGGGAATCGTTTGGGAAACTGCTTGTCAAAGCATTTCCCGGCGGCCATACTGAAACCCCGCATCGACGATCGCACGTCTCAACCTCGCAACAAGGAGCTTCACGATGCCGGTTCGTCATGGTCTTTCCCTTCTGGCACTCCTGCTCGCGTCCGGACTGCTCCAGGCCCAGGAGGCGCCGGAACAGCTTCTGTCGGCGAAAACCCAACTGTACCTCCGCTGGGATGGCGGCAAGGTCCATCGCGCCGCCTATCTCAAGACCGCCCTCGGCAAGATGATGCAGGGCGACACCGGCAAAATGATCGACAACCTTTTCAGCCTGCTCAAGGACAATCTCACCGCGACGCTCACCGTCAAGGGCCTGCTCGAGGGCGCGCCGCCGGCCAAGGTCGAGACCATCCAGGCCGAGGTCAGCGAGGCCGCCACGATCCTCGATTTGCTCGGCGATCATGGACTCATCGTCGCCGCCGAGGCCGCCGGCGCGCTGCCGCCCTCCGGCCAGGTGACGCTCATCGTCCCCAACTGCGAAAAGGGCGGCGCGCTCTTCGCCGCCCTGCGCCTGGCGGCCGCCGCCCAGGAACTCGACATCAAGAAATCCAAGATCGAGGAACGCAACGTCTCGACCATCGACTATGGTCCCGCCAACGTGGCCTTCTGGATCGAGAACAAGCACGCCGTCGTCGTCGTCACGACCGGCAAGCCGGAGGCCGCCGTCAAGCGCATGCTCGCCGCCAAGGGCCCGCGTCTGACCGAGAACGCGATGTACAAGAAGCTGACCGCGTTCAAGGAATTCGAGACGGCCGCCCGCGGCTATCTCGACGTCGAGTCGCTGGCGGAGATGGCCGGGCTCTTCGGCAAGGAGGCCAAGCAGACGGTCGAGGCGCTCGGACTGGATGGCCTGAAGGGAGTCACGATCCTGTCCGGGTACGAGGGTGAGGCGGAACGCGGTTTGACGGAGATTCACTACAAGGGCGAGCGCAAGGGGCTGCTTGGATTGTTGACCGGCAAGCCCTTCAAGCTCGCCGACGTGCCGGCCCTGCCGAGCGACACCATCAGTTGGAGCATGACGACTTTCGACGCCGGCGCGGCCTATGACGCCCTTCTGAAAGCGGTCGAGACGGTCGCCGGTATCTTCGCTGCCGACGCGTTGGTCCAGGTCCGGGAGACGATCAAACTAATCGACCAGACTCTCGGTATCAACGTCCGCAAGGACCTGCTCGGCTCGCTGGGCGATCGCGTGGTGCAGTACACTTCGCCGGCGGAGGGGGTCTTCACGCTCAGCCAGACGATCGCGATCAAGGTAAAGGACCCGTCGAAACTGATGGAGTCGCTCGATCAGGCGGCGAAGGGACTCGCCGGCGTGGCCAACGTCAAACTCGCGGTCAAGAAGAAGAAGTATCGCGGCGTCGATCTGCGCGAGGTCCGCGTCAACGAGCAGGGCTTCTTCTTCCTGCCGACGTATGCCGTCGTCGATGGCTGGCTGGTGGTGAGCTTCTATCCGCAGCCGGTGCAGGGGTTCATTCTGCGGACCAAGGGAGAGCTTCCGGTCTGGAAGCCGGACGAGACGATCGAGCGCTCGCTGGACAAGCTGCCGAGGGAGTTCCTGTCGGTGAGCGTGTCGGACCCGAGGCCCTCCGTGAAGCAGGTGCTGTCTCTGGCACCGCTGGCCGGCAGCGCCGTGCGCAGTTTCTTTCCCGAGACGAAGTTCGATCCGAGCCTGATTCCCAACGCGCACGAGGCCTGCAAGCATCTGTTCCCGAACGTGACGGTGATGAGCGACGACGGCAAGGCGACGCGGATTCACACGCGGGCGTCGCTGTCCTTGCCATTCGATGTGGCCGGCCTGGATTCGTACCTCATTGGTATCGCGGGTGTCAGCGCCTTCGGGTTCTTTCTCGGTAACTGACCGCGAAAGACCTTCTTACCGCTTGCGGCGTAGCGGGGGTAAGACCGCTGCGCCGCAAGCGGCAAGAGGGGAATCCATTCTCTCGTCAAGGAACCTCCATGCGTTTTTTCTCTTCCCTTTTGCTGTCATGGTTATTCGCCGCCAGCGCGTTCGCGGACGGTCCCGCCGATAACCTGCCTGACAGCGTTCGCCGCGTTCCTCCTGCCGGCGTCCAGATTCCCGCCGAGGTTCGCGAGCGCCTCCAGATACGCTGCGACAATCTCAGCGCCGTCATTGGCGAACTGCGCACCGCCCTCAAGAACAAACCCGCTCTGCTCCGCCTTCTGCCCGATGTGGAGATCTTTCACAAGGCGGTCCACGACGCCTTGAAGTACGACGAGTTCTACGACCCCAACGAGATGAAGACTGCGGCCGCTCTTCTCGACCTTGGCTTCGAGCGCGCCGTTCAACTGAATGACGGCAAGCCGGCCTGGACCACGGCCACGGGTCTCGTCGTTCGCGGCTACGTCTCGAAGATCGACGGTTCGGTGCAGCCCTATGGTCTCGTCGTTCCGGCCAGTTACAAGCCGGACTATCCCCATCGATATCGCCTCGACTTCTGGTGTCATGGCCGGGGCGAGAAACTGACGGAACTCGCCTTCCTCGATCAGCGCATGAAGTCGCCCGGTGAGTTCACGCCGCCGAATGCCTTCGTTCTGCATCTTTATGGCCGCTATTGCTGTGCCAATAAATTCGCCGGTGAGGTCGATCTCTTTGAAGCGTATGACAGCGTCCGCAGTCACTATCCCATCGACGAGAATCGCCTGGTCGTTCGTGGCTTCTCGATGGGCGGGGCCGCCTGCTGGCAGTTCGCGGTTCACTATCCCGGCATGTGGGCCGCCGCCGCGCCGGGGGCGGGATTCTCCGAGACGACGGAGTTCCTTCGCGTCTTTCAGGACGAGAAGCTCGATCTGCGTCCGTACGAGCAGAAGCTGCTCCATCTCTACGATTGCACCGATTACGCCCGCAACCTCTTCAATTGCCCGACCGTCGCCTACAGCGGCGCGGACGACAAGCAGAAACAGGCCGCCGACGCGATGGAGGCCGCACTGCATCGCTCCGCCGGGATGAGACTCACGCACATCATCGCTCCAGGGACTGGCCACTCGTATCATCCGGCGGCAAAGGCGGTGATCAATCGACGCATCGACGCCATCGTGGAACGCGGGCGTGACCCGGTGCCGGCCCAGGTCCACTTCACGACCTGCACCCTGCGCTATCACCGCTGCCTCTGGCTGCAAATCGATGGCCTCGACGAACACTGGAAGATGGCCGACATCCTCGCCAACCTCAAGGGGCCGGACGAGGTGACGGTCAAGACCGCCAATGTCACGGCCTTCACCATCGACTTGCCTCCCGGACAGAGGCACCTGCTTTCGAGTCACACGATCAAACTGAAAGTCGATAATCAGGCGGTGCAGTTATCGGAGGAAGCCGAGCGCGTGCCGACCGATCGTTCGTGGAATGTCCATCTGCGGAAAACCGACGGCAAGTGGGTGCTTGTGGCCCGTCACAGGGCCAACTATATCAAGCATCATGGAGTGCAAGGCCCGATCGACGATGCTTTCTGGGATCGCTTCCTCATGGTCCGTCCGACCGGCAAGCCGTTCAACCAGAAGGTGGGCAAGTGGGCCGACGCCGAGATGAAACACGCCGTCGAACACTGGCGGCGGCAGTTCCGCGGCGTGGCTCCCCTCAAGGACGATGTCGATGTGAGTAAGGAGGACATTGACACAAGCAACCTCGTCCTGTGGGGCGATCCGTCGAGCAACAAGGTGCTGGCGAAGATCGCCGACAAGCTGCCGATCAAGTGGGATGCCGAGGGGATTCGGGCAAGCAATGGCCTCCAGGGCTCGGATAGCCACGTCCTCCTGTCGATCTGTCCGAATCCGCTCAACCTGAAGAAATACGTCGTCCTCAACAGCGGCTTCACCTTCCGCGAGTACGACTATCTCAACAACGCGCGACAGATTCCCAAGCTCCCCGACTACGCGATTATCGACACCCGTTCACCGGTGACGGTGCGGGCACCGGGCAAGGTCGCGCTCGCCGGCTTCTTCAACGAGGCGTGGCAACTGGCCGAGTAACGACGGCGACGGCAGCGGTCAATGAAATCTCTCCCTCTC
>JBBRIK010000551.1:0-4853 GCA_038221045.1 Gemmatales bacterium | reverse complement strand
TGCATCGCTTGCAGAAGAGCGGCCTGCGTCTTGGGAGGCGTGCGGTTGATCTCATCGGCGAGGACAATGTTGGCGAAGATCGGTCCCCGGACGAAGCGGAACTCGCGTTTGCCCGTGTCGGATTCGTCGAGGATCATCGTGCCGGTGATGTCGGACGGCATCAGATCGGGCGTGAACTGGACGCGCTTGAAGGAGACGTCGAGGATCTGGCTGATCGAGGAGACCATGAGCGTCTTCGCCAGTCCCGGCACGCCAACGAGGAGACAGTGGCCGCGCGTGAAGATGGCGGCCAGGATCTGCTCGATCACCTCGGATTGGCCGACGATGATGCGGCGCAACTGGTCGAGGAGGTTGGAGCGGGTCTGGGCGAACTGGGCCAGATATTCGGAGATGCGATCGGTGGACAACGCGAAGGCTCCTCGGCAGGTCAAGGCAGGGATCGTCGCCGGACAACTCTAGTGTAGTCGCTCGCGGTGTTTCGCGGGAGAGCGGACTCACTCCGCGAGGATCGCCCGCGCCGTGGGATCGTCCTCGTAGAGCGTCTTGAGAGCGACGCGAATCTGTTTCGCCGCGTCAACCTTTCCGTCTTTTTCGAGTTGGCGCGCCTCCCCCAGCGCCTTGCGAACCGGCGCCCAGCGGTCGTCGCCCTGGCGCGGCAGTTTGGCAGGCTCGCCCTTCAGCGCCAGCCGGGCGCGTTCGACCCAGGCCGCCTCCGACGGCACCTCGGCGAATGCCGCGATCAACTCCTCCCACACCTTCCTTGCCTGCTCCGTCTTGCCTTCCTGTTCCAGTCGCAGCGCTTTCTCGTAGAACCAGTGGGCCTCGCTCATCGCTCCGGACAGGCGAGCGTTTCGATCCTCTTGACGCCGCTCGGTGACGGTCTCCACCTTCTTGCGAAACGCTTCCACCTCCTTGGTGCGGAAGTCGGGATGACGTTCGTGCAGTTTCGACAGATGGTCATTCCAGGCCAGTTCCCAGTCCTCGGGATCGCTCGACTTCATCAGGTCGGCCCCGCGACTGAACATTTTCTCCGCCGACGCCGGCAGGAACGCCCAGACGATCAACCCGACCGTGGCCAGGAACAGCGACACCACGACGGCGGGATGGTTGAACAAGCGCTGGATCGGCCCACCCTTCTTCTGGAGGTCCAGTTCCTCGCGCATCAACTGGGCCATCAGGGTAGCCGGGCCTGTTTTATTTTTCTGGCGTTCGCCCTCGGCGGAGGTATCCTCCTGCATCCCGATCATGGTGTTCTGGGTTGCCTTGCGCTCGAACTTGCGCCGCAAGCTTTCGAGCCGGCGATGGAGGACGCCGGCATCGGGGGGGCGCTTCTCTGGATTCTTCTCCATCAATTCGGCGACGACCTCCTCAAAATCGTGCGGAAGGTTGGCGAGAAGGCGCGCGAGTTTCTCACACTGTCCATAGCGCTGCTTGTGCAGCACGTCGAGGATTTCTCCCGTGAACGGAGGCCGGCCCGCCAGCAGGGTGTAAAGGACGATCCCGAGTGAGTAGAGATCGCTTTTTTTCGTCGGAGGCTTTCCGGCGGCCTGTTCCGGCGACACATATTCCGGCGTGCCGACGATCGAGCCGGTAACGGTCAGATGCTCGCCGGCAAAGACGCGCGCGATGCCGAAGTCGGTCAGTTTGATGAGGCCGAACGGAGTCAATTCGCTGGTAGGGCCGCGCAGCAGGTTGGAGGGTTTGAGATCGCGATGAATGACGCCATGATCGTGAGAATGCTTCAAAGCGAGACAGACCTGCATGGCGAGGTCGAGGACTTCCTGCCAGGGCAGCCGCGTGCGTTCCTCCAGAATCGCCTCGAAGGAGGGGCCGTCGATGAACTCCATGGAGTAGTAGTAATGTCCCTCCTGATCGCCGGCGTCGAAGAAGCGAACGACATTGGGATGGCGGAGCGTTTCGAGGACCTCGATCTCGCGCTGGAAGCGGACGAGTGCGCCTTCGTCGCGGGCCAGGGAGGCGGCGAGGACCTTGACGGCGGCACGTTCCGGCAGCGTCGAGGCGCCTCCTTCGCGCCGCGCCAGGTAGACCGCTCCCATGCCGCCGTGGCCCAGCTCGCGTTCCAGCAGCCAGCAGCCGAGCCGTTTACCGATCATGAAGGTTGGTGTCCCAGGCCGCGAGAAGATAGGGGAAAGCAAGTTCAAGGATAGTATATCCACATCGAGGCGTGGGAGTCCGATGCTCCTTTCCCGCGCATTGGCCTCGTGGTAGAATTGAGCCGCAGAGCCATCTCCTGGGCCACGACCACGGGTAGGACGTCATGCCGATCAAGATCCGGTGTCCCAACTGCAAAAAGCCGCTGTCCATCAGCGAGAGCATGGCCGGCAAACGCGCGGCCTGTCCCGCGTGCAAGTCCGTGCTGACGATTCCAACCGTCGCCGCCGCTGCCGCTGCCCCCGCCGCCGCACCTCCCGCCGCCGTGAAGGCCCCTGCCGCCCGGCCCGCGAAGGCTCCTGCCGCGCCGCGTCCCGCGTCCCCTCCGGCACCGGTCCCGCAAGCTCCTCCGGAAGACATCGAGAACCTTGCCGCCTCCTTGCTGGCCGACGAGCCGAAACCGGAGACGCTCGAGACGCCCAAGACGGTCGACTTCGACTGTCCGATGTGCGGCGAGCCGGTCAAGATGGACGTCTCCCTGGCCGGGAAACAAGGACCGTGTCCGGAGTGCAAGCGAATCATCAAGGTGCCTCAACTCCAGGCTCAGAAGAAGCTCGACTGGCGTTCCGCCCCCAACAAGCCAACCGGCGCCCGCCTCGACACCGAGCCGGAACCCGAAGGCGCCTGGGGCACGGCCACGACGCGAGGCATCGTCAACCGCCAATCGCTCGAGGACGCCGGGGCGATGCCGGACAAACGCGACCCCGTGAGCGTCCGGCAGTGGATCGCTCGCGGCATGAAGGCCACGGCTGTGCTCGTTTTCCTCGTCGGCGGCACGTTCTTCGCCCTGAGCTTCTTCGGAGGGAAGAAGCAGGAAGCGGCCCTGGCGAAAGCGCTGGGGCCAATCACCGGCAAGGACGCGACCATCAAGGGTCCCGAGACGGGCCTCATTCATCTGGGTGCAGGGCGTTTCCACTTCAACCGCAATGAGAAGGACTCTGTTTACCCGGAGAAGGGGGACAGAGGGACGCGCCCGCAACTCATCATGGCGCGCGGCAATCTGAAACTTGAGTCCAACGAGAAGGCCAACCCGGAGCGCGACGCGATGTTGATTGAGGTCGCCCTCGCTCAGCTTGAGATGGGCGGCGCGGGCAAGGCGGTGGACGAACGCCGGCGCTTGCCCTGGCGCGAGGGGTCCGCCAACGTGCGCAGCGACGTGCTACAGACGCTACAGGCAATCCGGCCGCCCGAGGGCAAGGACGCTCCGGAAGCGCGCAACGAGGCGGTTCGACTTGTGACACGAAAGTTGATTGAACTCGATCAGCTGGCCCTGGCGGAAGACCTCGCCCGGCAGATCGGCGACGGTCCGGTGTCGCCGGGCGTGGCCGGGCTGGAGTTCTTCCGCGCCGGTAGGAGCGAGGAGGCGGCCCGGCTCAACACCATTGCGATGGGATTCTATCGTCAGGAGCCGCCACCCAAGCCGGTGGCTGGCGACCAACCTGCGCCCAAAAAAGTTCTCCCGGCGCTCACAGTCGAAGTAGCGGCCCTGGCATTTGCCGTCGAGCAGGGGAAGAACTTGCCCAAGGTGACGGAGGTCGCTCAGAAAGAGATCGAACAGATCGGCAAGGCCGTCGGCCAGGCACTGACCGGCTCCGCAGGGGAAGCCCGCCAGTCGGCCGATAAACTTCAAACGGTCTCCTCGCGCCTTGCAGCCCTTGTGGCCATCGCCGATGCCCTGAAAGATGCCGACCAGGCGAAGGCCACAGCGGAGGCGGCAGTGGACATTTTCCGGACCAAGTTGGGCGATCAGCCGATATCGCCCTGGATCCTGGCTCGTCTGGTGCGTCTGGGCGTGACGCATCACCTGGACGAAGCGGGGCTGAGGGAAGTCGCTCAGCGCATCAAGACCGATCCACTGCGCGGCTGGGCCGAGTTGCAACTGTTCCGGGCGCAACTGGCCCAGGAGAAGGGCAAGGCCAGCGATACTCTGGCGGACAGCGTTGCGGGAGGCTATCTGTCGCATCGGCTGGCGCGAATGGAACTGGCCCGCCACAACATGCGTCAAGACAGCAGCACGGCTGACGCGGTGGAGCAGTGGGACGCATCGTTGAGGCCGTTCGGCTATCTCGGCGTCGCGCTCGGGTTGCAGGACGGCAAGTGAGAGAGGCAGGAAATTGTTGGCAAGCGGCGTTTCTCAGGACACAATAGCACCATCCCGGCTCGTGCGGAGGGTGTGACCATGCCGATTCTGGAGTGTCCGTCCTGCCGTTGGCTGCTGGTCCTTCCCGAGCGCAAAGTAGGCGTGGCGTTCTGCTGCCTCAACTGCGAACACAACTTCGACACCTCCACCGCGCCCGTCGTCCACGTCGGCCCCGGCCGGGGCAACCCACCTGCACCTTCCGAACCACCCGCAGCGCCTCCCTCCAGGGCCGTGGAGCCGGCCGCGCGAACGGTCCTGAGTCGTTCGCATCTGTGCAGCCATTCCGGCTGCGAGCGCGAACTGACCGCAGTGGGGAAACGTCACGCGACCCGCGAATGTCCGCACTGTCGCCAGCCGACGTCTCTTTATGCGGTCCTCCATCGCTGTCCCGAATGCGATACGCTGCTGGAGACCCCGCGCCGCTGTATGGGATCGACGATCCGCTGTCCCGTGTGCATGGAGCAGATGACGGTCCCTTCCGACGTGTTGTTCAACGATGACCGCAAGCTGCCCGACCACACCTGGCTTGGCTTTCGCTGTC
>JBBRIK010000550.1:0-4858 GCA_038221045.1 Gemmatales bacterium | reverse complement strand
AGGTTTTTCTGCGCGGTGTCGAGTTGATCCGCTTTCACTTTGAGGTGCAGCAAATAGCCGGCCAGACACAACAGGATCAAGGTGAGTATGACTCTCCAGTGACGCACGGTCGTGTCCCTCTCTGGCACCGCTTTATCGTGTCACCATTCGTAGCACTGCTTCCCACGACCCCGGCTGATCGAGCAGCACGCATCTTCCCAGCCTCCGCGCCGACTCGCGATCCGCCTCATCCGTCAGGTAATCGACCGGACTGGTGCCATCGATGCGAGCCAGGACGCACAGGCCGAAATGGCCGATGCCACGCGCTTGCAGTTCCGCGAGCGCACGGAACTTCACTTCGCGTCCGTAACCGCGCCAGAAGGCCCGCGTCAACTCGAAGAACGCCTCCCTCTCTGTACGCCGCTTGATCGCCTTCAGGATCAGATGCGAGAGGAAAAAGCCCAGGTCCATTGTCGGATCGCCGAGATGCGCCGTCTCGTAATCGACCAGCGTGAACCCATCCGGGTGAGCCAGGATGTTCTTCGGACTGTAATCGCCATGACAGAGCGCCTCGCGCCGCGTCAGCAAGTCGTCGATCAGCGGCGCGACCGCATCGGCAACGTCGGGACAGCGCTCCTGAATGCGGCGATAGAACGGATCGACGCGCAACTGGACGAAGACGTTGCGATCCGCGAACGGTTCGATGAGGTCAAGCTGCTCGCTGGTCGCCTGATGCATCCGGCCCAGCACGGTTCCCGCCAGTTCGCCGAGCGCGAGATCGACTTCGCCTTCCAGCAGCGTCTCCTTCCAGACGCGTGCATCGAGCGGAGCATGCGTCATGGCGAAGACATAGTTGGGCCGATCGCTGAACAGAACACGCGGCGCGACGCCCTCCGGCAGCAGCGGCCCGAGGGCGTGCATCACCTCCTGCTCGCGATAGACGCGCTCGATGTCGCTCAGCCAGAGATCGCGCGTGCGGAGTTGCGGTCTCGACTGCTTGAGGACGAAGAGTCCCTCCGTCGTCTCGACGCGCAGGACAACGTTCGACACGCCCCATCCCAGGGCGCTGACACGAGCCGGCCCCGCAGGCAGACGGCCGGCGCAGCGGAGATATTCCAGAGCGTTTTCCGGAGTAATCTCGAACATGGGACGCTCATCCCTTGATGACGCCGATGGGCCGCATCCGCGCTACCTTGCGCGACAGGTTCGCCTGATGGACCACCTCGACGACGTCATCGACATTCTTGTACGCTTTCGGCTGCTCCTCAGCGAGTCCCTTGCGGCTCGAAGCGCGGGCGATGACGCCGCGAGCTTCCAACTCCTTGTCGATCTTGCGATTGCCGGCGTCCTTGACGGCGGCCGTGCGGCTCATGGCCCGGCCCGCGCCGTGACAGGTCGTCCCGAACGATTTCTCCATGCTGCCCGCCGCGCCGACGAGCACCCAACTCGCCCGGCCCATGTCGCCGGGAATCAGCACCGGCTGACCGATGGCGCGATAGATGGCCGGCACCTCGGGATGGCCAGGCGGGAAGGCTCGCGTCGCCCCCTTGCGATGGACCCAGACCTTCTTCTTCTTGCCGTTGACGAGATGTTCCTCGAACTTCGCGATGTTGTGGCAGACGTCGTAGATGAGGTTCATCTTCAACTCTTGCCAGGTCGAGCCAAACACGCTGGCGAAGACCTCGCGTGTCTGCTGCATCAGCAGTTGGCGATTGCACCAGGCGTAATTGGCGGCCGCCCGCATGGCCGCGATGTACTTGCGGCCCTCGGGACTATCGACGGGAGCGCAGGCGAGCTGACGGTCGGGCAACTCGATACCGTACTTCTTCGGGATGTTGCGCAGCGAAGCGAGGGCGTCGTCGCACACCTGATAGCCGAGTCCGCGGCTGCCGGAATGGATCATGACGCAGACCATGTCTTTTTCGAGACCCATCACCGCGGCGGCTTCCTCGTCGAAGATGTGATCGACGATCTGGATTTCGAGGAAGTGATTGCCGGACCCGAGAGTGCCGCACTGCTCGGCCCCGCGATTGAGGGCATGATCGCTGACCTCGGAGGGATCAGCGCCGGTGAGACAACCATTGGCCTCGGTGAAGTCGAGATCGGACATCGTGCAGAGTTCGCGGTCGCGCAGATAGCTCGGGCCTTGACCCAGGAGATGCTGTAACTCTTTCCTGTCGAATTTGAAGCGTCCGGTACGGCCGACCCCCGAGGGAATGTTGCGGAAGAGTTCCTCGACCAGAGGGCGAATGTGCCGCTTGACGTCGCGATAGAAGAGATTGGAGCGCACGAGGCGAACGCCGCAGTTGGAGACGACGAAGCCGTTGGCGATGAAATTGTGGTCCGGATGGCGAACGGTGAAATCGTAGACGTCGCCCTCGAAATCCAGCACCGGCTCGATGGAGGCGATGCGCTCCCAGACCATCGTCGACTCAGATAAACCTTCCGTGGCCTGATCGCAATACTCCTCGAAGGTCGGGAATTCCTCGGCCACGCGCGGGGTGAACTCGCGCTTCGAGTACAGAGCGCGTTCGATGAAGCGCTGGTTTACGACCGGCAGGAATTGCTCCATGATGTCGCGTCGTCGAGTCCCCGCGCCGGCCAGTGTGAGAATGTCCCGCGCCGCACTCGTGCGGCCCTCCAGGTGGCGTTGCTTGTGCTTGAGGTATTGCACCGCCTGGGAGGCACGCGCAGACCGTTTCCGGTTGAACTCGTAGCCGATACGCGACCAGAGCGCGAGGAGGTTTTCCGAATCGTTGCACAGGAGGAGACGCAGACGAACCGTTTCTTCTCCACTCCCACTATTGAGGGCTGCGTCGGCAAGCACCGACTGCGTCTTGACGCCGAACTCGACAAGCCAGCCCGATAGCTTTTCCAGATAGCGCCGACCGCTTGCTTCACAGCGTTTCCGCTTGTTCATGCTCAACGTCGGCGCACCGAAGACCGTTCCATGTCCACTCATTGAGGCTGGCGTTGTCATCTCGGCGCCGAACAGCGCGGCCAGGAACAGCCGTTTCTGCCAGCGCGGGGCCGCGTCGAGCCAGGCGGGTGCCTCATAGTCCTGTTCGGCCTTTTTGCCGACGGCAACGCCGAGACAGGAGAGCAGGAGGGCAAGCCCGGAGCCGACGACCTTGAAATGGTTCTCGCAGGTCTCGAATTGGCACTCGCCATAGAGCGTCGAAATGTGATGTTCCCGATCGCGCGTGTAGAGCCGCGACGGAGTGAAGCCCAGGGCAGCGACCGTGGCGCGGATGGACTCCAGATCGCCGGGTTGACCGTAGAAGGACGTGACCCCCTTGCCTTCCGTGTTGAAGTGGATGTTCCCATCGCCGCTGACGAAACCGGCGAGTTTGCAGAGATGAGGCAGCGCGGAAGAAGAGTACCGCAGCGGAAGAAGCTGGTGTGAATTCAGGAAGGCGAGCGCTTGCTCCAGTCCGTGTCCGCCGCTTCCCTTGCCGTGGCTGGCCCATCGGGCGATGAAGTCTTCCTCGCTAACGATCACCTCATCGGAAGGCTTCTCATAGGGAACGCCCTCAAACCCTAGCACCCCCACACGATCCCCTTCTGCCAGTTGATCGAGCGGCACCATGCCGGCCGGCGTCCAGAAGGGATGATCGGCAGTCGCCTTGATCTCGTCCCCGGATTCCAGAACGACTTGCAGTACCTGAGCCCGCGGCTTCTGGCCGAACCAGCGCTCGACGGCGGTGGTCTCTTGGCGTGCCTGGTCGAGCGCGAAACAACTCAACTCGACGCTGGCCCAAGCATCAGCCATGTCACCGATGCGCCGAGTGTAGCCATGAGCATGAGTGACGTAAGTATCTGCGGGAAAGCAGTTAATGTCGTACCCGATTCCGCCAGGACAGATGACGCCGCCTTCTTCGGGATCGATGGCGGCAACGCCGCCGATGGTGAAGCCATAGCCCCAGTGAATGTCGGGCATGGCGAGGCTGGCACCCTGGATGCCGGGGAGAAACGCGACGTTGGCGACCTGCTCGGGAGCCTGATCGCCGCGAATCTGTTTCATCAACTCTTCGCTGGCGAAGATCATCCCATCGACGCGCATACCGGGCTTGTAGCTCTTCGGAATGCGCCAGCAGCAGGCATCGACCTGTTCGAGAGGGCCAGAAAATGCGTCCTTACCCATGATGAATGTCACTCCTCACGGTTGCTGCGACTGAGGGGGCAGTGAGTCAGTTTTTAGCCGGGCGAGTTCTTCCTCTATTTGCTCAATGCGCGTTTGCTGTTTCAGGAGCGCCACGCCGACATGCGCTCCCACAGCCGAGAGCAAGAACGTCACAATTGACAATGAGGCAGTCAAGTCGCCGAAGATAGGGCGACAACCTGCCATCTGAGTAATCATGAACGTAAATCCCAGGATAAATCCGCTCCCACACCCTACAAGAATGACACAGATGCGCTGTCTCATGTTCGAGTACACGATGCATCTCCTCGCGCTGGTTGCGGCTCAGATGTCGATGATGACTTCCGCCAGCCATCCCTCCGGCGTCTGTTCTACCTTCAGAGCGTGATAGGTGATCGCCTTGACCTCATGGCTCAACTCGTGCCGGGCGCGGTCGAGAGGTTCGCCCCAGGCTCGTCCTTGCAAACCGTCTGCCGAGACGTGAACCTCGAAGCGCGAAAAGAGCAAATGCTCGGCGTCGAAGTGGTAGAGCAAGTCCTTCAACCAG
Source organism: Gemmatales bacterium (assembly GCA_038221045.1). Lineage (GTDB taxonomy): Bacteria > Planctomycetota > Planctomycetia > Gemmatales > Gemmataceae > JBBRIK01. The sequence continues at coordinate 191 of JBBRIK010000550.1, read as the reverse complement.
TCGTAGAACAGATACTCGCGATCCTCGCCCGAGAGGCGAATCTCGATTCCACGTTCGGGCCGCACTGATGCCAGGTCCTCGACGATGGTCGTGAAAAGAGCTTCGGCCGCCTCGACGAAAAGGGTGTCGAGATCGGCGGCGCGGATGCGCAATCCCAGGTCAGCCGTGTGGTCGAAGGTCTCGTGCATGGA
>JBBRIK010000549.1:0-4859 GCA_038221045.1 Gemmatales bacterium | reverse complement strand
GTTTCACTCGCGCCAGGACGGTCCAATCCGGCCCACCGGCATACGCCTGAGCCACACTTCGGGCATGGACGTCTACAGCCGCCGCTCCCGCTTCCTCGGCTCGACGCGCCACTTCCGCCGCCGTCTCGTGTTCGGCATCGGGCCCGCTGCGGATCTTCAACGTCACCGGAATGTTGACGGCCCTGCGCACGGCCTCGACGATGCGAGCGATGGCGTCCGGATCGGCCAGCAACGCGCCGCCCTCGCCACGACCGAGCAAACGGCGAATCGGACACTCGAAATTGAGATCGACAATGTCGAAGCCTTGCTGCTCGACGACGCGGGCCGCTTCGGCCATCACGGCCGGATCGGCCCCGCTGATCTGGCCGGCGCGGGGAGCTTCCGCCGACGTGTTCGACAGGAGCCGCAGCGCGCGGCGATCGCGTTTCGCCACGTCAACCGCGTCGATTCGCTCGGTGCAGACGAGGCTGGCGCCGTGCCGCTTCATGAGCGTGCGAAACGGCAGGCTCGTGTGTTCCTCCATCGGCGCCAGCGTGAAGGGATGTGCAATGCGGACAGAGCCAATGAGCATTCGTTTCCTGGAACTCGCGGTTCGGCTCGCTTGATGAACTCATTCTGTCCCATCGTAGCAGCAACCGCGTGACGATCAATCCTCACGGCTCGCCTTGCTGTCCTGTCGCGGAAACTCCACAATACAGGCCCATGAGCGACAATCTCTCCGACGCCGAACTGGCGCGCGCCTACTATCTGGAGTTCGCCGCGGCCCTGGTGCGGCATCGTCTGCCGCATCTCGATGGGCTTTCCCCCGCCGAGATGTTCCGTGAAGGTCTCGCCGCCGATCTGCGCTTGCATCACTTCAAAAGGAGCAATACGCTGCCGCGCGTCCGCAAGGTCCTCGGCATCCTGCGCGGTCTCGCGCCTGCCGATCTGCTCGACGTCGGCAGCGGACGTGGCGTTTTCCTCTGGCCCCTGCTCGATAACTTCCCCGAACTGCGTGTCATCGCGGCCGACCGCAATGAGTTGCACGTCAGCGACCTGCACGCCGTTCGCGCCGGCGGCGTCGAACGGCTCTGTCCCATTCAACTCGACGTGAATCGCCTCGCGCTGGCCGATGGGGCTGTCGATGTGGTGACGTTTCTCGAAGTGCTGGAACATCTGCCCGCGCCGCTGACTGCTCTGCGTCATGCCGTGAGGGTCGCGCGCCGTTTCATCGTTCTGTCCGTGCCGTCCCAGCCCGACGACAATCCCCAACATCTGCGGCTCTTCACCCGACGCGAATTGACCGATCTCTTCGCCGCGGCAGGAGTCCGCCGGCTGACCTTCGACGCTGTCCTGAATCATCATCTGGTCGTCGCGCGGGTGGACGCCGGGGCCTGATCCATCTTGCGACATAGCCTTGACATCGATTGAGGGACGGACACAATTCAAGAACGGCTCTCTCCCTCGAAGCAGGAAGAACGCATGACTCTCCCAGCCCCTTCCCTCGACCGCCGGCAGTTCCTCCGCCGTTCGGCGAAAGGCGGCTTCGCGCTCGGCGGTCTGTTCGGACTCGGGCTGGACCTGCGCGCCGCTCAGCAGCAGACCGGCCGATTCAAGTTCACTCACACGCGCGAAGTACCCAGCATCTGTCCCTACTGTGCCGTCGGTTGCGGTCAACTCGTCAGCATTCGCGACAACACGATCGTCAACATCGAGGGCAATCCCGATAGCCCCATAAGCCGGGGAACGCTCTGTCCCAAGGGGGCGGCCACCTATCAGCTTGCCGTCAACGACAACCGCATCACGCGCGTCTGGTATCGTCCTCCCGGCGCAACGGAATGGGACAAGACGAAGACCCTCGAATGGGCGATGGAGCAGATCGCTCAGCGCCTCAAGGCGACGCGAGACTCCACCTTCTCCGAGTTCGCCGACAAGGACTTTGAAGGCAAGCCACTCAAGGACCTCAAGGGAAACCCGGTCAAGAAGCGCGTCAATCACACCCTGGCCATCGGCTCGCTCGGCGGAGCCACGATGGACAACGAATGGAACTACGTCCAGGCGAAATTGATGCGCGGACTGGGAATCGTATCGATTGAAAATCAGGCCCGGATATGACACAGCTCAACCGTTCCCGGTCTGGGAACATCGTATGGGCGAGGCGGTGCCACGACGTTCGCGATGGACATGCGCAATGCTGACGCGATCCTCATTATGGGATCGAACATGGCCGAGTGTCACCCCGTCGCGTTTCGCTGGGTTATCCAGGCGAAGACGCGGACGACGCATCCCTGCACCGTCATCCATGCCGATCCGCGCTTCACGCGCACCTCGGCGATGGCCAACATCTACGCGCCGGTCCGGGCCGGCAGCGACATCGTGTTTCTTGGGGCATTGATCCAGCGCGTCCTCGAAAAACACGCCGACATGCTCGACCGGCTTGAAGGCCGCGAGCGCGCCACCTGGACCGCTCATGAGCGTTTCTTTCACGACTATCTGACCCGCTACACCAATGCTCCGACGCTGATCTCGCCCGATTTCAAGGACACAGAGGAACTCGACGGACTCTTCTCCGGGTTTGCGGACGACAAGTACAGCCCGAAGAGTTGGGCCTACCAGTCGGAAGGGGGGCCGAAGCACGAGCCACCGAAGGGAGACGAGCCGAAGGACGCCGAGTCGTTCTCCGCCCGCGTCGGCAAACTCGTCAGCGGCACGCCGAAGCAGGATTCGACGATGCGGGATGAGCACTGCGTCTTTCAGATCATGCGCAAGCACTTCCAGCGCTACACGCCGCAAATGGTCGAGGACGTGTGCGGCACTCCGCGCGAAGTGTTCGAGAAGGTCGCCGACGCGATGTACGACAACGCGGGGCCGGACCGGACGGGGGCCATCTGCTATGCCGTCGGCTGGACGCAGCACACGACCGGCGTGCAGATGATTCGCACGGCATCGATCCTGCAACTGTTGCTCGGCAATATCGGCCGGCCCGGCGGCGGCATCCTGGCGCTGCGCGGCCATGCCACGATTCAGGGTTCGACAGACATCGCCACGCTCTACAACATCCATCCCGGTTATCTCACCACGCCGACTGCCCTGAAGAAGCACGACACGATCGGCGATTACATCAGCGCGGAGACGTCGGCCACGTCGTACTGGGCGAACATGCCGGCCTTCCTGGTCAGCCAGTTGAAGGCGTGGTTTGGGCGGGCGGCGACAAAGGAGAACGACTACGCTTACGACTTCTTGCCGAAGATCGTCGGCGATCATTCGCACATTCCGATGTTCTTGCAGATGGCACGCGGCGAGATGCAGGGCTTCTTCGCGATGGGACAGAACCCGGCCGTCGGCGGGCAAAACGCCTCGCTCCAGCGCAAGGCACTGGCGAAGCTCGACTGGCTCGTGGTCCGCGATCTGTTCGAGACGGAGACGGCGAGCTTCTGGAAGGACTCGCCCGAGGTCAAGAACGGCGAACTGACAATAGCCGACATCAAGACGGAAGTCTTCTTTCTCCCCGCCTCCGCCGTGGCCGAGGGCGACGGCAGTTTCACCAACACGCAGCGCCTCGTTCAATGGCACGAGAAGGCCCTCGATCCCCCGGGCGATGCGCGGAGCGATCTCTGGTTCACCGTCCATCTCGGCCTGCGGCTGAAGAAGCTGTACGAGGGCAGCAAGGAAGCGCGCGACAAACCAATCCAGGCGCTGACCTGGGATTACATCGACGAAGAGGAGAACAAGCGTTTCGGCATCGCGGACGAGCCATCGGCGCGGCTGGTCCTCAAGGAGATCAACGGCTACAGGGTTGCCGGCAAGACGCTCAAGGAGGCGACGCCCCTTGTGAGCTTCAACGATCTCAAGGACGACGGCTCGACGGCCTGCGGCGCCTGGATCTACTCGGGAATCTTCGCGCCGACGGCCGCGGAGCCGAAGGGACACAATCACGCGGCCAACCGCCAGGGTGATAACTGGGTGGCGCTGGACTGGGGCTTCGCCTGGCCGGCAAATCGCCGCATCATGTACAACCGCTGCTCGGCCGATCCGCAGGGCAATCCCTGGGCGAAGGAGGCTCGGCTGGCGCGAGAATTCGCACAAGAGGGTGGGCCGTTCCGGCGCGGCTACGTCTACTGGGACCGCACGGCAAAGAAGTGGCTGGGACTCGACGTGCCGGACTTCCCTGGAACGAAGGCACCGGAGACGCCGGCTGATCCCAAGGGCGTCGGCCTCGCCGCTCACGACGGCGCTTCGCCCTTCATCATGAAGGGCGACGGCAAGGGCTGGCTGTTCGTACCGACCGGTCTCGTCGATGGCCCGCTGCCGGCTCACTATGAGCCTTACGAGTCGCCGGTGCCCAACGCCGTCTACCCGAAGCAGAGGCGCAGCCCCGTCGCGCTGTACTGGAAGGTTCCGGGCAACGAGCTGGCCGAACCGGAGTCGCCCGATTATCCGCACGTCCTCTCGACGTATCGGTTGACGGAGCATCACCTGAGCGGCACCATGAGCCGCTGGCTGCCCTGGCTGACGGAGTTGATGCCGGAGTTGTTCTGCGAGATTTCGCCGGAACACGCGGAAGAGATCGGCGTCGCCAACACGGAGTGGGTCCGCATCTCGACGCCGCGCGGCTCCATCCGCGCGAAAGCGCTGGTGACGCGACGCATCAGGCCGTTCCATCTCAAGGGCGGCAAGGTGGTGCATCACGTCGGCCTGCCGTGGCACTGGGGCTACAAGGGCATCAGCACCGGCGACGTGGTCAACAATCTGTCTGCCCTCGTCGGCGATCCGAATGTGACGATCCACGAAGCGAAGGTGTTCGTCTGCAACGTGGCGAGGGAGAATGGTTAGCCGCGACGCGAGTCTTCGAGCGTAGCGCGTTGGGGCACACGCGCTCG
>JBBRIK010000548.1:0-4862 GCA_038221045.1 Gemmatales bacterium | reverse complement strand
GGTCATGGAGGAAGCGGCAACCGAACCCGTCCACGACTGGCCCCTCCCGTCACTGGAGTTCTCCTTGAACCTCATCGGGACCATTCGCGAGAAAGCTGTCAAGATGCGCCAGCAGATGGAGGAACTCCTCAGCGCTGGCGTCGAAGCCACCTCCTTCACTCGGTCGGTCGGTCCCGTCCTGAGCACGCTGGACCTCCAAATCGCGGAAATACAGACGTCGGTCCGCCGGCTCGCGTCGGCGGAAGATTCCGCGTCCGCCAGGCTCGCGACGGAATTGCGATTGGTCGAGGCGGAGATGAAGTCGGTGCGGAATCTTCTATCCCATGCTCTGTCCTGCGCCGCGAAACCCCCTCGGCCGGTCGATTGGGATCGCGTGCGGGCAGCGGAAGAGGCGCATGCTCGCGGGGAAACGAAACCATTGGTGAAGAGGTAAGTTGCGGTCTCAGGAGTCCTCGTGTCGTCGCTCCAGGTCTCGATTTTGGAGGCCGAGCGAGGAGGTTTGTAGGTGTTCCGAGATTCGTCGAAGTTGAGTACCCTGGGACAGGGAGGTCCAGCCATGCCGCTTCTCGGCGCTCACATGTCCGTTGCGGGTGGGCTGCACAACGCACTGCTTGAAGCCCAGCGACAGGGCTGCCATAGCGTTCAACTGTTCAGCAAGAACGCCAACCAGTGGAACGCTCCGCCGCTGAACGACGAGCAAGTCGCCCTCTTTCGCCGTACGCTTCGCAAGTCCGGACTGCGTCAGTCAATCGTCCACGATTCCTATCTCATCAACCTCGCCTCGCCGGTTGAGGAACTCTATCGCCGTTCCATTGAGGCGTTCGTCGTCGAGATGTAGCGCGCCGAGCAACTCGGCATCCACTACCTCGTCACCCATCCGGGAGCGCACGTCGGCTCTGGTGAAGATGAGGGACTACGGCGCGTCGCCACGGCGCTCGATGAAGTGCATCGGCGCTGCGAGGGGTTTGGCGCCAAGGTGCTGCTGGAGTCTACCGCCGGTCAGGGAACGACGCTCGGCCATCGCTTCGAGCATCTGGCCCGTATCTTCGAGCTGGTCGAGGAGCCGAAGCGGCTGGGCGTCTGTCTCGATACCTGTCACGTCTTCGCGGCCGGTTATGCGCTAGCTCCCGAACCGGAGTATCGCGCCACCTTCCGCGCCTTTGATCGCCTCATTGGTCTCTCGCGCTTGAAGGCGTTTCATCTCAACGACAGCCTCAAGCCGTTCGACAGCCGAGTCGATCGGCACGCACACATCGGCCGCGGCCATCTCGGCCTGGAGCCATTCCGGCTGCTGGTCAACGATCCGCGTTTTCGCAACCGGCCAATGGTGCTGGAGACGCCGAAAATCGACGGCGACAACGACGACATGGACGCCGTCAACCTGGCGACGTTACGCGGTCTCGCTACTCCTCCTTGATCGCGATGCTGCGGAACTCGACTTGTGACCTTTCCGACTGAAGGGCAATCGCGCCCTGCGCTCGATCCGTTTTGCCCTTGTTGACTTCGACGCCGTTCACCTTGACCGTGATACTGCCGTCCTTGCAGACGATTTCCGTCGTGTTCCACTCACCAACGGGCAGCCGAGCTTTCTTCAAGGCGACGGGGTCAAACGCCTGCTCGACGGTAACTCCTCCGACTCCAAGCATCTTGCCGTGTTCTCGATTCACCCCATGCACCTTGATGGAGGTCGGCCAGGGGGTCGAACCCGGAGCCGCGTAAATGAACACACCCGTGTTGCCATCAAAGTCGTCCTCGTTCACCAGACCAGCGGGGCGCGGGTAGCGCCAGTCGAATCGGAGGTGGTAGTTCTTGTAGGCGTTCTCGGTGTACAGGTAGCCGAAGGGCCGGCCCGTGCAGATGAGGACGCCATCCTTGACGGAGAACGTCTTCGTCACGTCAACTCCGGCGCCTAGTTCCGCCGCCCAGCCGCTGAGGTCCTTGCCGTTGAACAGCGAACGGAACCCGTCCAACTTCTCCGGTGGGGACGAGGCCGTCAGTTCCTTGACCTCGATCTTGCGAAACTTCGTCAACCCCTCCCAGTTCTGCAAGCCAATTCGCCCCGAAGTACGGTTCAGACTCGGGATCTTCTGGTAGGAATTCTCGAAGGTCCGCAAGTCCGTTTGCAAGGTCTGGCTCCCATTGATCGCCACTCGAAGCGACGGGCCGCGCGCCTCCATCTCGAACGTGTTCCACTCGTCGGGAGACTTGAGTTTTGCCGCTTGCCCCACCGCCAGGCCGAAGAGTGTCCCGGTCTTCTGTATCGGTCCAAGACTTTCGTAGATGGGGTGCGGGTCGTGCAGGAGCTGAATTTCCGCCATCTTGGGGCTATCGTGAGCGGTTCGGCCCTCTCCTTTCTGGCTGCGGAAGCTGACGCCGCTGTTGGCCTGTCCGCCCATCTGGTACTCGAATCGGAGCACGAAGTCGGAGAAAGTCGAGTTCGTCAGCAGCCAGCCACGGTCCTTCGTGTTACTGTGAAGCACCAGTTCGCCCTCGACGACGCTCCAGGCCTCCGGGTCGCCGGAGTCGATGATCCATCCCGAGAGGTCCTTGCCGTTGAAGATCGAGCGAAAGACCGGCTCGGCCGGCGGCTTGATCGGCTCCTGCTTCTCGGTCAGGGTGATCTTCAGGACGGGGTTCTCGCCGCGGACCACCGTGAAGTCGCGCGTCTCGACAATGACGTCGCCACGCTTGACGATCAGCCCATGCTTGCCCGGCTTCAGCGTGATGGGTTCGCCCAGCTTGTCGATGCGCACCTCCTCGCCATCGACGAGGACCGCCGCCGCCGGATCGTTCACCTCGATACGGATCTGCCCCTGCTTCGTGTTGACGAAGAACACGACTCCCGCCACCGCCAGCCCGATCAGCACCAGGGCAGCCGCGATCCAGCGAACGAGACCGCCTCCGCTCGGTTTCTCGCTGCGTTGGAGCCAGGCGTCCAGGGCGTCGGCGAACTCCTTCATCGAGCCGAAGCGATCACCCGGCTTCTTGGCTAGCGCCCTGTGACAGAGCGCGTCGAGGGTCGGGTCAATGGCCACTCGACGTTTCGTCAGCGACGGCGGATCCTGCGTCAGGATCTGCGACATGATGACGCCGATCGAACCCTGGAAGGGCAACTCGCCGACCAGCAGCTCGAAGAGGATGACGCCGAGACTGTAGACGTCCGTGGCGGGCCCATGCGCCTCGATATCGCCCTCGACCTGCTCCGGCGACATGTAGGCCGGCGTCCCCATGATGGTGCCGCTGCGCGTTAGCCGGGCGTCGCCGGCGCTGGTCCGCCGGGCCAGGCCGAAGTCCATCAGCACCGGCTCTCCGCGTCCATTAAGCATGACGTTCGACGGCTTCAGATCGCGATGGATGATGCCCTTGCGATGGGCTTCGTCCAGGGCGAGGGCAAGCTGGCGCACCAGGGCGACCGCGTCGCGCGGCGACAGCAGCGATTGCTTGTCGGTGTGGGCCGACAGCGTCGCCCCTTCGAGGAAGGCCATCGTCAGATAGTGGATGTTGTCGATGCGTCCGACGTCATAAACGGGACAGAGATTGGGGTGTGAGAGCATCGCCGCCGACCGGGCCTCGCGGACGAAGCGCTCCTGGGCCTCGGGATCGTTGTCGCTGAACTGCGGCACCTTGAGGGCGACCTGACGATCCAGTTCGGTGTCATGGGCGAGATAGACGGTCCCCATGCCGCCCTGTCCGAGCTTGCGAAGAATGCGGTAGCGGCCAAAGCGCTCCGGCAGCGACTGGGGCGCAAGTACAGTGGACGCGGGTAAGAGAGAGACGCCGTTGCCCTGAGAGGGCGAAGGGGCGGGATCGTTCAGCGTTTGTGCTACCGAGACCGTCGCCGGCGCGGTGCTGGGAAGTTTGCGGACCTCGTTCTCTGCCTCGGTCAGCACCGCGATCGCATCCGGGTTATTCAGTTCGGGAAACGTCGTCCGATACACGTCCGCGCTCATTCGCCGGCCTCTCTGCCAGTATTTCCGCAGGTCGATTTTGACGAGTCCCAGGAGCGCAGAGAGGCGCAACGGGTCGCCGGGCGGAGGGAGCGAACGAGCTTGCTCCGTCAATCGTCCTTCGGACCACGAGCGGTCGAACTCGCTGAGCAGGGATTCGAGTTGCCGGCGCTGAGGTTCTTCGAGTGGGAGCATGAGAGAGAAGCCTCTGGCAAGACGAGACAGGTTCTCGTTCCCACGCTCTGCGTGGGAACGTACTCTTCGACGCTCTGCGTCGCGTCTGTTCGTACGACGCAGAGCGTCGAAGAAGCCGTTCCCACGCAGAGCGTGGGAACGAGGGGACATCCCGTTGTACTGCGTGCGAAGGAAAAATGCCACGATTGCTCAAGGCCGAAGAAGCAGGGGACCGATAACTAATTCTGTTCCCGCCACCCAGATGACGCCTTGATGGCTCGGATGCCTGGTCACAGGGATGTGACTGCTGTGGGGTCTCCTCACGAAAGGGTGTCTCGAGTGCCTTCGCCCGCCTCGGGATGGGTCTCCGACCTGGGAAACCATCCCCCCGACCCCTGGCCGGGACCTGCCGGGCCTCAAGAGCGTGTGGGGACTCCGACACCTGAGTCCGCCTCTCCCGGCTGTCCTGTAACGTTACGACCCAGTTGACGTTCCCGCACGGACAGTCTGTTTCGCACCGTCGGAGTCCCCACTTTCTCTTCCCTTCCCCTCGGCGGGGCATCTTGAAATCGCCTCGCGCGCCCGTATCCCATCAGCAACATCCTCCCTCCTGGTTCGCTTCAGAGAGAACTGCTGATGGCCGCCATTGAATCGGTTCACGCGCGCGAGATCCTCGATAGCCGGGGCAATCCAACCATCGAAGTCGAAGTCAGTCTTGAAGACGGCTCCCTCGGCCGGGCC
>JBBRIK010000547.1:0-4865 GCA_038221045.1 Gemmatales bacterium | reverse complement strand
GACCAATGACCAAAAAAACACCCAACGAGGATGACTCATTGCTGATCGACCGACTTGGTCATTGGTCATTGGTCATTGGTCATTGGGATTTGGGGCAGCCTTGAGAGGGAGGGAGAGCGGCGGAACGATTTAGCCATCTGTACGGCGTTACGCCGTGCTGGCTTCCGTGTCATCCATTCGTCACGCGTCCGTTCGTCACCCGCGGATACCCGCCTGCTGAGCACGCAGCTGGGTCGGGTCCGCCGGACCCCGCGTGCCTTCAGCAGTGGCGGGTCCGCTTCAGTGGAACGGCCACGTCCGCAGGATGTTCGTAAACGCCGCCGTCTCTTCCTCCCTCGAAAGGCTTCCCTCTTGCCGCTTGCGGCTTCGCAATCTGCCCAGCGCCCGGCAGACGACTACGAGACAGATCATGGCCGACGACGAGAAGGCTCGCCTCTATCAGGAGATCGTCCAGCAGACCAGCGACGAGCAGTTGCTGGAGCGCATGCGTCTGCTCGGCTTCTGGCCGCCGAATCAGGGCTTGCCGCAAGACCCGACCGCCGAGGTGCGCGAACGCGAGGGCATCGAGGAGGAAATGGCCCGTCTGCGCCGCGATCACGGTGTCGTCCGGGATCCCGAGAAAGCGCTCAACGAGGAGCGAAAACGCCGTTGGGAGGCCAGCAAGAAGCGCCGCGCCGACGCCAAGGCTCAACGTCTCGCCGAGACGATCCGCCGCCGCGACGCCTGGAACAAACGCCGGGCCGCGACGGTCGTGCATGCCGGCGAGGGAGTCAGCGCCGGCCTGGAACAGCGAAACAGCGACGTCGCCGCCCTGGAATCACGCGGTCTGCCGATCTTGCACGCGGGGGAGGACGTGGCGCACGCGATGGGCGTGTCGCTCTCGTCGCTGCGCTGGCTGACCTATCATCGCAAGAGCGCAACGCTCGTCCACTATCATCGCTACAGCATCGCCAAGAAGACCGGCGGGGTACGATACATCTCAGCGCCGAAGCCTGCCTTGAGGAAAGCGCAAAGTTGGATTCTCGAAAACGTCCTCGACAAACTGACGATGGAGCCGGAGGCGCACGGCTTCGTTACGGGTCACTCCATCGTGACGAATGCCGCTCCGCACAGCGGCAAGGCGGTGGTCATGAACCTCGACCTGAAGGAGTTCTTTCCTTCGATCACCTTTCGGCGCGTGAAGGGACTGTTCTTCAAACTGGGCTACAGCGAACACGTTGCGACGGTGTTCGCCCTGCTCTGCACCGAGCCGCCGCGCATCGCCGCCGAACTCGATGGCAAGGTGTATCACGTCGCGCTGGGCGCGCGCGTCCTGCCTCAGGGCGCATGCACCAGTCCCGCGATCACCAACGCCCTCTGTCGCCGGCTCGACCGTCGCCTGGCCGGCCTCGCGACGAAGCACGGCTTCACCTACACCCGCTACGCCGATGACCTGACCTTCTCGGGCGACAAGACGACGGTGGTTGGCAGGCTGCTGCGGAGCGTGCGTTCGATTGTCACGGACGAGGGGCTGGTCGAGCATCCGCGCAAGACGCGCGTGATGCGGCGCTCGAATCGTCAGGAGGTGACGGGGCTGACGGTCAATGCCAAGCCGGCGATCTCACGCAAGGAGTTGCGGCAGTTGCGAGCGATCCTGCACAATGCTGCGAAAAATGGTTTGGAGAGCCAGAATCGCGAGAATCGTCCCCATTTCGGGTCATATCTGCGTGGACGCGTCGAATTCGCCTGTATGGTCGATCCGTCGAAGGCGATCGCTCTGCGTGCGGCACTGCGGAACGCACTGGGTGAGCGGGAATCGTAAGGGGTTCCCGCTCACCTGTTCCTTCGGCGCTTGATGCTTGACACTTCGTCGTCTATTTGAAGTAGTTTTTCGCCGTGGGAGTCCGTCCCGGCGGAATGCGGTCGGCCGGAGCATCTCCCTTGACCAACTCGAAGGTGATGCCCAGAGGTTGCAGGCCAATCCGCGAGGCGCTGTCGGCGATGCCGAGCCGGCCGAAGTGGTCGCCCAGGGCCACAACGTCGAACCGCGTGATGACTTTCTTCCGCGGCTCGTACTCGACGAAACCGAGCAGACGCGGTTCGTAGCCCCATCGATCGATACAGGCACACTTCCCTTCCGCGACGGCCGCCGGCGCTTCCTTCCCGAGCCGAGCGAAGCCATCGAGTCGCAGCCGGACCGAGGACGCTGACGCCGCTGCCACCGTCAACGTCAATTCGCCGGCCCGAACCTCCTTGGGACCGAGCGCGGTGGTCTCCCCGTAAACGGAGAGCGGATTCAGGTGCCAGCGCATGATGCGGTCGGTGATGGCCGCCGGCACCGTGAACTTTTCTCCCTTGCGCGGGACGGCGGGGAGCAGCGACTTCCATTCGGCCTCAGTCAACCACATGTGGTCGGACTGCGCCTGAGGCGTGGTGATATGTCCCGGATATAGACGGTCAAACTCCGCTTCGGTCTTCGCGCCCTTCTCGTCGTGCCAGAGGTCCTTGCCGGTCACATAGCGGAACTTCCCGCCGTCGCGCATGAAGGCCCGGTAATAGACCTTGAGGATTAGGCCGCCTTCCGGCGGAGTGGGGAGGGCGCGCTGGACATCGATCTCGCCAAGCTCGCCCACCTTGACGGCGCCGGGGGCACGCTCGGCTGCGGGCAAGGCGTTCCATTTCTCGAGGGCCTTCTTGACGTTGAACCCCAGGCCATTGTGATTGTTCCCCAGAAGCACCTTGCCGCTCGCCGTCACGCACCACTGGGAGCCTCCCGCGCCAGGGAGTTGGATGCTGGCATCGCGGAAGAATTGCCCGACGGCATCCTTGCGGCCCTGGTCGAAGTTGCTGACGGATACCGCCACGAAGTTGTCCGCGATCAGCTTGGCGTTTTCCTCGGTCCAGAAGGCGGGCGCACGGCCCACCGCTCGGCCGGCGCTTCAGCAAGGCCCGATGCCTGTCGCTCCGCCTCCCGAGTAGACAAAGAGCGGTTTGCCCTCGGCCGCTGCTTTCTTGCGCGCCTCGTGGACGTCGATCAGCCAGGGGATGTCCAGCCAGCGCGACTCGCCCGGCTGAGGTCTGATTTGCTTGCGGAGTTGGCCGAACGTGTCCGCATTGAGTTTTGTCTCCTCTGCCGCCGGCTCGGCCAGGGCGGTCAGCCAGCCAGGGCCGCCCATCGGCAGACTCACGGCCAGCAGGACGCCGGCCATCGCTTTCATCCTGAACTTCATCATCTTGCAACACTCCTGGGGCATGAGCCGTTGTTGTAATCCACCTCCGGCGAACGGTCCACGGCCTCAGCGGACGATCATCCAGTCAATCGTTGCTTTCGCAGGCGCGCCTTCCGCAAATCGAATCGTGAACCCCGCCGCCGTCTTCTCCTCGATGGCTCGATTCGTCAGCCAGGAAGATTCCACGAACACCGCATACTCGGCGTCCTCTTCCGGCCGCGCGAACGTGACCCGCATTGACTTCGCGGTCTTCGCGACGACGACATTCTTGCCGCGCAGGTTCCGCGCCGCCTTGCCATCGCCGGAGAGGCCCTCGACGGCGCTGACGCCTCCATTCGCCCTGACGCCGCCGCCCTTGAAATCGAGTTCGCCCGTCTTGCGCGAGACGGTCAGGCTCGCTTCCTTGTGTTCTCCATAACGCCACTTGATCGGCTGCTCGCGGCGCGGCTGATGGAACAGAATCGCCGCGTCCGCGAAGTCGCCCTTGCAGTTGATGCCCACGCCCACCGCCGACTCCATCACGATCACGTTGTCCCACGCCGGCTTCTGCTCCTTACTTTTCGCCGCATCCTCCAGGCTCTCCGCCCCACTGCGAATCACCATCGCCGAATGCTTCGACGCCGCTCCGTTGTTCGCCAGGTCGAAGACCGACGACGGCCACGCTCCCGGCACGTCCTCGAACATCCATACGCGAAACGCCTGCGGCCGGAACGGATCGGGGCCAATCGCCTGCTCGATGGCGTCTCCCTTCTCGAAGTCCAGCGGGCTTCCCTGGTCGCGATACGGCGCTACTCCCAGCATCTGCTGGCCGCCGCGGTCGCCGCCTGTCAGGGCACGCGAGACGTCGTTGACGTACGTTCCCGGCGCGATCAGATAATCGAGGGGGCGCGCATGGCCGTCGAGCGTGTAGCTGTCCTGGCGATAGAGCGTCGGACTGCCGGCGCTCTTGGCACCCCACCAGAAACGGCGAATCTCGATTTCCTTCGTTCCGTTCGCGTTCGCCTTGAACGCCGTAATCTCATACCAGCGCAAGTTGCCTTGCGGCGTCTTCTCCTCCGGCGTGTTGACGGCGAACCACCGGCCAACGACCTCCGGCGTCCACGGACAGTCCTTGTCGCCGCGAATGAGTCCCCCCATCTTCAACTCGGCTGTCCCATTCACCGGGTTCTTGAGCAGCCGCGTCGGATAGCTCTTGCCCTCGAAGCGGCACTTGCCGGTATCGAGCGGATCGGTGTAGCACTCGGCCGGCACGATGACGACCTTGCCCTTCGTCAGCGCCTTCTTCGGATTGCGGTTGATGACCGGCCGGGAGTCGCCGAGCGTCTGGACGTTCTGACCGGCCGTGAACTTCAATCGATTCTGCTTCCAGTCCGCGGAGTCGGCGATCCCCTGGAAGTTGTTGCTCAGCGAGCTGATGAAGGCCCCATAGCAGTTGCCGTTCTCGTCGCCGGCGGACGAGTGGACGTTGCTCATGTAGTTGAAATCGCAGTGATAGATGTAAGTGTCGCCATGCGCATACTGATTGCGGATCACCTTCACGTCATAGGTCTGGTTGTCGTTGTTGCTCGTTTGCAGCATGTGAACCAGGCCGGTGTTGCTCTTGTTGTGCAAGATGGCCCCGGCGACATGATCGATGTCCGTATCGGCCACGAGGTA
>JBBRIK010000546.1:0-4867 GCA_038221045.1 Gemmatales bacterium | reverse complement strand
TCGCGTCGAGGCCATCCTTGGCGTTTCCCGGTGCCTCGAAAGCCAGGGCGAATACGACAAGGCCCTCGACGAAATTGAGAAGCTGATCGGCCGCAATGCGGGGAACGTCAAGCTGCTGGCCCGCCAGGCCGAATTGCTCTACCAGCGCGGCCGCTGGGACGATGCCGGCAAGGCGGCGAAGGCTGCTCTCGCAAAGGACAAGGACAACTTCTCCGCGCGCTGGATCCTCGCCCAGATTCTCCGCGACAAGGGCGAGGTCAAGCAGGCCGACGCCGAGTTTCGCTGGTTCGTCAAGACATTCTCCCAGCGGAGCGAGATGGACAAGGACGTCACCGATCCCGACGAGTTGCTCATCGTCGGACTCGCCGGCAGCGAGAACGCACGCTGGAACCGGCTGGCCGATCAGTTCGAGGTGATCCTGCAAGACGTCTACGGCGACGCCCTCAAACAGGACAAGGACTACTGGCCCGCCGAATATCAGGCCGGCATGTTGCTGCTGGAAAAGTACAACCGCGCCGAGGGAGTCGCCGCCCTCGACAAGGCGCTGACCATCAATCCCCGCGCGGCCGAGGCGCTCGCCGGCAAGGGCGTCGCCGCTCTTCAGCGAATGGAGATCCAGGACGCCGAGCGCTTCGCCGAACGCGCGCTCAAGGTCAATCCGAAGCATCCCGACGCTCTGCGTCTGCGAGCCGACGTCCACCTCGCCGTCGGCCACTTCGACAAGGCGCTCAAGGAGTTGGAGACGGCGCGCGAGATCAATCCGCGCGACGAGCAAACGCTCGGGCGGATTGCCTGCTGCCTGCTGCTCCTGAAGAAGCAGGACGCCTTCGAGGCGCTGGTGAAGGAGACGAAGACGTTCGATCCGACGCCGGGCCTGCTGTATTTCGTCCTCGCGGAAACTCTCGAAGAACGCCGGCGTTATGACGAGGCCGAACAGCACTACAAGAAGGCGAAAGAGCTGCGGCCCGTGCTGTTCCAGGCGTCGAGCAGTCTCGGTATGCTCTATATGCGGCTCGGCAATGAGAAAGACGCCGACAAGCTGCTCCGCGATTCCTTCAAGGCCGATCCGTTCAACGTCCGCGTCTCCAACACGCTGAAAGTCCTCGATCACCTCGGCAAGTACAAGACCCTCAAGACCGCGCATTTTGAGCTACGCTTCGACGAGAAGACCGACGCGATCCTCGGCCCGTACATGGGCGAGTATCTCGAACAGGTCTACGCCGAACTGGCGAAGAAGTTCAAGCACGAGCCGAAGGGGCTGATCCTGATCGAGGTGTTCAACAACCATCAGATGTTTAGCGGCCGCACCATCGCCCTGCCGGACCTGCACACGATCGGGGCCTGCACCGGCCGCATGGTCGCCATGGTCTCGCCGCAGGGCAAGGGCATTCGCAAACCCTTCAACTGGGGCCGGGTCATCCGCCATGAGGTCGTCCACATCTTCAACCTCGATCAGACGAACTTCCTCTGCCCGCACTGGTTCACCGAGGGATTGGCCGTCATCAGCGAGGGACTCGATAGGCCACAGCAGTGGAACGATCTGCTGCGCACGCGCGTCCCCACCGGCGACATCCTGAACCTGGATACGATCGACCTCGGCTTCATCCGCCCGCGTTCACCCTCGGAGTGGACCCTGGCCTACTGTCAGGCCCAACTGTACGTCGAGTATCTGACGAAGACGTATGGCGACGACAAGATCGGTGCCATGCTCGACGCTTTTCGCGACGGCTTGAGCGCCGTCGCCGCGATTCAGAAGGTCTGCAAGGTCGATAAGGAGACGTTCGAGAAGGGCTACAAGAAGCATCTGGAGGAGGTCGTCAAGGAGATCGGCGGCAAGCAGGGCGAGAAGGCGCTGACGCTGACCGAACTGCGCGAGGCGGTCCAGAAAGACGGCGAGAACGTGGACCTGAAAGCGCGCCTGGCGGAGGCGATGGTGCGGCGAGACCGGGCCGAGGCGCGGAAGCTGGCGCGCGAGGTGCTGGACAAGACGAAAGATCGTCCTCATCCGTTGGCGTCGGTCGTCCTCGCTCGTCTGGAGACGCTGGGCGGCAATACCGACGAGGCGAAGAAGTTACTCGAAGCAGCGCTCGACGAGAAGGAACCGGACGCGAAAGTACTCCGCGCCCTGGGCAAATTGGCGTTCGACGCCAACGACATGAAGAAGGCGGCGAAACTGTTCGAGCAGGGGCGAAAGTTGGAGCCTCATGACACCGCCTGGCTGACGGAGTTGGCGAAGGTCTATTCCCGGCTCGACGACGTCAAGGGACAGATTGACGTCCTGGAGAAACTGGTGAAGGGTGACGGCGACGACCTGGAAGGCCGCAAGCGTCTGGCCCGGCTCATGGAGGTCGAGGGCAAGCACGCCGGCGCGGAGAAGTATGCTCGTGAGGCGCTTGAGATCGACGTGACCGATTCCGAAGCGCGGGGGACGCTGCTGAAGGCGCTAGAGTTGCAGAAGAAGGACGACGAGGCGGCGCGGATGCGCAAGCTGCTGGGGAAGTGATGGATTCCCGCTTGCGGCGTAGCGAAGTTCTCCTCGTTCCCACGCTCTGCGTGGGAACGGCTCTTCCGACGCTCTGCGTCGTCTTACGAACAGAGTCCAGCATAGTACAAAACGCGAGTGAGACAAAAGGTCCTTACCATGACGCGCAGCCGATATCGATTCGTCGATGACATCCATCCTTACTTCCTCACCTGTACCGTCGTCGGCTGGCTTCCCGTCTTTACACGGCTTGAGACGGTCCAAATCGTGTTCGACTCCTGGCGCTTTCTCCAGGATCACAATCGTCTCGTTCTCTACGGATACGTCATCCTGGAGAACCATCTCCACATGATCGCTTCGGCAGACGATCCAGAAAAAGAAGTGGGCGACTTCAAGTCATTCACCGCTCGCCGAATCATCGATGTTCTCGAAGAACGGAAGGCATCGACTCTGCTCCAGCAACTGAAGGATCACAAAGCCTCGCACAAGACCGATCGAACTTATCAATTGTGGCAAGAAGGATCGCATCCAGAGCAAATTCAGAACGATGACATGATGCGACAGAAGTTGGAGTATATTCACCTGAACCCCGTGAAGCGCGGGTATGTCGATGAGCCGATCCACTGGCGATACTCCAGCGCTCGGAATTATGAGGGCAAACCGGGATTGATCCCGGTTACGACGGATTGGTGACGCGGTACGGAGGGTCAGCGACTCGGACGACGCAGAGCGTCGAAGAACACGTTCCCACGCAGAGCGTGGGAACGAGAAGAGGAACACGATGTCCCTGAGCCTCGCTCAGTTGCAGAAATTGATCCGCGAGTTGTACGGCGCCAAGGACAGCCGGCGCGGCGTCGAGGGGACGTTCATGTGGTTCATGGAAGAGGTCGGCGAACTGTCCGCTGCCCTGCGCGGTGGGACACACGAGGAACAGACTCTCGAGTTCGCTGACGTCCTCGCCTGGCTCGCGACCCTCGCCAACATCGCCGGCGTCGATCTTTCCGAGGCGATCCAGCGTAAGTATGGCGGAGGCTGTCCTGGCTGTCGTCTCAGTCCATGTGTTTGCGACCAGGCCGAGAAACCTTGATCCGGAGCCGCCCGATGACTGTCCTCTCTCGCATTCTTCCTGTCTGCCTGGCCGTCATGATCGTTGCTCCCGTTCAGGCGCAGACGAAGAAGAAACCTCCGCCCTTGAAGATCGAGAGAGTCCATCTCGGTCTTCCCGTCGGTGCGGGCGACGCTCACCGTCTAAGGCTGGGTGCCTGGTGTCCCGTGTACGTCGATCTGGAGGCCGGGGAGGATAGCATTGGCCAGGGCGACTATCAGTTGGTCGGGGAGACGTCCGACGGCGAGGCCCAGAGTACGTTTACGTCCGATGTGCCGGCCGTCGCCGCCGAGGAGAAACGGGTCGCCATGACGTTTTACCGTCCTGGCGAGCGCAGCGGCCGGCTTACCCTCAAGCTGCAGAAGAGGAGCGGCTCGACTGTCCAGACCATCACGGCGGAAGAGCCGCGAGTTGGCTCCATCCTCGATCCGCATGAGGCCCTCTATCTCAGCATCGGTTCGCCCCTTGGCGGACTGCGCACTTTCCTGATGCCGAAAAAGGCCGATGACGACGGAGACGCCGACCGCCCTGAGCGCTCGCTCGTCTTCATCGATCAGGCCTCTCGACTGCCGACGCGCTGGTTCGGCTATCAGGCCGCCGATGTGATCGTCCTCTCGACGAGCAACACCAGGTTCGTCCAGGAACTGCGGAAAAACGAGGCTGGCCTTGCCGCCCTGGGCGAGTGGGTACGCCGCGGCGGCCGGCTCGTCCTGAGTGTTGGCCGAAACTTCCAGCTCGCTCGCGAACTGCTGCCGCGCATGGGCCTGACCGGCTTCACCTTCGAGAAGACCGAACGGGCGACCGATCTGCCTCAGGTCGCCGAGTGGGCCAGGCCAGGCGAGCAAGCATTCCCCGGTGAGGAGGGCATCGACGTCGTCCGCGCCGTCTTGCCCGAGGGAGCGATCCCGCTGGCGATCGACGTTCGCGAGGGCAAGAACTGGCCGATGCTGGCGATGACGACTGCCGGCACGGGTCGAATCCTTTTCGTCGCCTTTGACTTCGATGCCCCCGGCTTCGCTCGCTGGCCGGGACAAAGCAGCTTCTGGAAGGGAATCGACACTGAGTTGAAACCGCACCAGCCGGGCGCGGGAGGCAGGGCAGACGAGGTGGCTGCCAACTTGCAGCGCGCCCTCGAGAATTTCGAGGAAGTGCCGGTCATTTCCTTCGGCTGGGTCGCCTTCTTCATCCTGATCTACATTGTGATCGTCGGCCCGCTCGATTACTGGTTCCTCAAGAAAGTGGTCAAGCGGCTGGAGTTGACCTGGGTCACCTTCCCCCTC
>JBBRIK010000545.1:0-4874 GCA_038221045.1 Gemmatales bacterium | reverse complement strand
CACCCACTGGACCCGCTGGTACACTGCTACTCATGACCTTCGCCTCCAAGGGGCGATGGTCTCCGAAGCGGAATACATATCCGCGGAACGCTCCGGTTCTCGGACACAATTCTATCTCGAAGTCGAACGGATCGTCGTACCAGTGTTCCTGCTCGATCACCCAGGTTACCTCCCCGCGAAGGCGCAGGCGGCCTGGCGATGGATACTCCGCCTCGACCTGGAGGCCATCGAGCCACCGCGGAGAGCCCCACACGGGGTCTCGAAGCCGCAAGTGACGATGAAGCGTCAGGGTCAGGTAGTGGTAGAAGTAGCACAACGCCACTTCCACCGCCTTTGCGTCGCCGGCGCGGCGGGCGCGGAACAGTTGCCGGACCTCAGCAGCAATCCATTCATCGGACTCGGCGAATGGATCTTCTTCGGATTGCTGTAGGATCTGCTCCGCTGTCATTTGCGATCCTCTATTCCGCGACCCTGAATAGGGGGCC
Source organism: Gemmatales bacterium (assembly GCA_038221045.1). GTDB lineage: Bacteria > Planctomycetota > Planctomycetia > Gemmatales > Gemmataceae > JBBRIK01. Next base: position 4,389 of record JBBRIK010000545.1, on the reverse strand, counting down.
GTGACCGCCGCCCCATCGATCAACAGAACAATTAGGGGGCCGTCCCGACGGCGGCGAGGACTTCCTCTGCTTCGGTGTGCGTCAGGCCAAAGCTGTGCAGAAAGCGGACGACTTGATCGATTTTCCCTGTAAAGACCTTGTCTTCCTGCAACGCGAAGAACGGGACCAGTTCTCCGCCGATCAGCCCTCGATCAGCGAGGAATGTAGGAGTCACCTCGCCGCGCGGTCCGTAGGTCAGCCACACTCTCGGCCCTTCCTTCCCTCCAATCAGGTTCGATTGGAGCATGGCGACGAGGCCGCCTTCTTTCAAATACCTCAGCACAGTCGCCTTGTCGAGCGGAGGCGCAGGTTCCAGGTAGGGATCGGGCAGTTCAAACGAGTCGTATTCACTGTGGTCGCGAGGAAAGCGAATGCGATAGAGATGGCGGTGGTTGACTCCCAGAGGGCCGCGATCTTCGATGACCTGAGCAAAGGCTTGCTGGATGCCGTAAGGAAAGGACACCCAATCCCCGATCTTGAAACGCCCTTTTTCTTTCTTCTTCGTTTTCATCGCCGTGTCCGTCACCAGGGTGCTGTTCCGGTCAAAGTATGCAAATAACGGTGCATCAACACGTCCGTCGTCCGAGCAAGTAGTCTGCATGAAGTCCGCCAGTGGCGGACCCGGTTAAGGCGAAGGTTCATTGTTCCGCCCAGTCTGGGAGAAGTAAAGTCCTGATGGGCTATTGCATTCCTCCAGTCGTTTAGCAGTTCAAGGTCACGCTTCCATGTCGCGGAGTCAGGGGCGGAGGACTGCATCTTAACCCAGAAGTCGATACCCAATCGACCGAAGTCAGTCCCAAGGCTACCTGGCTGGGCGTTTCCCCGATCCAACTGCCTTCCTCTTGTGAGTTCATCGCTCAAAATGTGCCGCAAAGGGAGAGGAGGGGCGAGTACGTTCAGAAGATGATCGACGCACTCGGAGTGCAGGTCGCGGCAGAACCCTTGAAAGTGCGAGGCGAGAAGCAACACATAGGAGCGGATCACTTGCTGGTTCGTGTACCGCGAACCGCGTCCTGTTCCTCCGAGAGTCGCAACGGCTGCGTCAATCTCATCCAGAGCGGCTGTCCGCACGGTCCTCCATTGGTGGTACGACGTCGAGGGCATGGTCCGTACCCGAACTCACACCAGCCCAGAAATGACCCGGCCGCCGTTGACGATCGGCACTGGCCGGCCCAGCGGCGTCGAGTAAGTCTTCGACGGATCGATGCCCATGAGCCGGAAGATCGTGTGCAAGATGTCCTCCACGCTCACTGGATCCGATACCGGGGCCGTCTGCGTCTTGTCCGTTGCGCCGACTACGATCCCCGGCTTGATGCCGCCGCCGGCGAACAGCACGCTCTGGGCCATCGACCAGTGATCGCGGCCCGCCTGGGCGTTGACCTTCGGCGTGCGGCCCATCTCGCCCATCATCACCACCAGCGTACTGTCGAGCAGGCCGCGGTCGCTCAGATCGCTGACCAGCGTGCTGAAGGCCTGATCGACGCTCGGAATCAGGTTCTTCTCCAGGCTCGGGAAGCAACTGAAGTGCGTGTCCCAGCCACTGTGATCGACGCCGACGAAGCGACAGCCCGACTCGACCAATCGCCGGGCCAGCAGCGAACACTGGCCCAGCGTGGTGTAGCCATAGCGGGCGCGCAGCTTCTCCGGCTCCGCCTGAATGTCGAACGCCTTGCGCGCGGCCGGCGAGGTAATCAGGTTGTGCGCCCGCTCGTAATAGGTGGCCATCGTGCCGGCCTTGCCCGTCGTCGCCTCCTTCGACTCCAGCGCCTCCAGTCCCGTCAGCAAACGCCGCCGCCGATCCTGACGTTTATCCGAGACGCCTTCGACCAAGCGCAGGTCCTTGACCTCGAAGTCGGGCTGGACCGGGTCCGATTCGATGACGAACGGGGCATATTCCGCGCCATAGAAGCCGGGGCCGCCGGACGTCAGCGGATGCGGCAGGTTCATGTAGACCGGCAATGAGCCGCGCGGCCCCAGTTCGCGGGCCACGACGGAGCCGATCGAGGGATAGAGGACGTTGTTCGGCTTGCGGCTATTGGTGCCGTCGGCGAAGTCGGCCCGGTAACCGGTCATCGTGTAGTGATAGCCGGTCGTGTGGCCATTGTCGTTATGGCTGTGCGAGCGCAGGATCGTGTACTTGTCGGCCATGCGGGCGCAGTTCGGCAGGTGTTCGCAGACCAGCGTCCCGGTCACATTCGTCTTGATCGGCTTGTAAGGGCCACGCACCTCGACGGCGGCGTCGGGCATCATGTCCCACATGTCGATCGAGCTGGGGCCGCCTTCGAGGAAGAGGACGATGCACGATTTCGCCTTGATCGGCCTGTCCGTCGCGGCCGTGGCCTCCCATTGCATCAGACGCGGCAAGCTCAGGCCGGCGAGCAGACCGGAGGCGCCGATCCGCAAGGCGTGCCGGCGCGAGACGCGGTTTCCAGAACCCCGATGGAAAGGAACGAACATGCGATGCCCCCCAGAAAGTGCCGTCCGACTACCCGTTCGATTGTATTCTGAAGGCGCGGAGGGTGCAACGTATCGTTTTTTTGACGACCCCGGAACGCCTCGGTCTCACGGCGGCCCCCTTCTCCCTATAATGCGCCCGGAAGGAGGCCGTCATGGAACCACGCCGCCCGCGCATCCTCATTGCCGACGATAATCCGCAGGGCGTCGAACTGCTCGAGGCTTATCTCGCCGGCGGCGACTACGACCTCGCCATCGCCACCGACGGCGAAGATACGCTCGCCAAGGTGGCCGGCTTCCAGCCCGATCTGATCCTCCTCGACGTGATGATGCCGAAAATCTCCGGTTTCGAGGTGTGCAAACGCCTCCGCCGCGATCCCGCCACAAGCGGCGTAGCCATCCTCATGGTGACGGCCCTCGATCAGAACAGCGACGTCGATCGTGCCGTCGATGCCGGGACGGACGACTTCCTGTCCAAACCGATCAACAAGACCGAGTTGCTCCTGCGCGTCCGCGCGCTGCTCAAGAGCCGGCACAATCAGAAAGAGTTGGACCGCGCCCTGGCCTATATCGAATCGGTCGAGAAGGGCGGCGCATGACGACTCCGCGGGTGATGCTGCAACCGCGGCGAGCCAAACCGTTCTTCGGCCGGCATCCCTGGGTCTTCGCCGGGGCCATCGCCTCCATCGAGGGGAATCCCGCCGACGGCGCCGAGGTGGATGTCGTCTCCGACACGGGAATCTTCATCGCCCGCGGGCTGTACAACAGCCAGAGCAAGATCTGCGTCCGCCTCTACACCTGGCAGGCGGATACGCCCCTCGACAAGGCATTCTTTCGCGGAAAACTCGAAGCCGCTCTACGTTTGCGGCGCGACATCCTCCATCTCGATGGGCCAGGACGCGCGTGCCGGCTCGTCTTCAGCGAATCCGATGGCCTGTCGGGCCTGACGATCGATCGCTACGACGGCTGGCTCGCGGTGCAGATCACGTCGCTGGCCATCGCTCGCCGTCAGGAGATGCTCGGCGAGTTGCTGGCCGAGTTGTTCCAGCCGCGCGGCATCTACCTTCGCACCGAGAAGGGCATTCGCCAACTTGAAGGACTTGAGTTGCAAGACGGTCTGATGGGGGGAGAGAGTCCTTCGGGTCCGATCGAGATTGAGGAGAACGGTCTTCGTTTTCTCGTCAATCTGACGGAGGGACAGAAGACGGGATTCTATCTCGATCAGCGTGACAATCGTCAGGCCGTGGCTCGGCTGGCGGCGGGAAGACGTGTCCTGGATGGATTCTGCTACACGGGTGGCTTCGGACTCAATGCGTTACGCGCGGGAGCGACGTCGGTCCTTGGGCTGGACCTGTCAGAGCCTGCCCTGGCCCTGGCCCGGCAGAACGCGGCCCTGAACGGTTTGACCAACCTGGAATTCGAGCGTGGCGACGTCTTCGATCGGCTCGACGCTCTCGCCGAGGCCGGCGAGAAGTTCGGCGTCGTCATCCTGGACCCGCCGCGTTTCGCGCGTTCGCGGGGAGCGATCGAGGAAGCGCTGCGCGCGTATCGGCGTCTGCAATCGCGGGGTTTACGGCTGCTGGAACCGGACGGCATTCTGGTGACGTGTTGTTGCTCGGGAGCAATCGACAGGAGTATGCTGGAAGACTTGCTTTCTCAGCTTGCCGCGGAGGAGCGGCGCGATATCCAACTCCTGGAGCGACGCGGCCAGGCGGCCGACCATCCCGTCTCCGCATCCTGCCTGGAGACGAGCTATTTGAAGTGTCTGATTTGTCGAATTAGATAAGTTGCCAGTCTATTTCCAGTTGCCAGTTGCCAGTTGTTGATTGCGAGACTACGCCAACGAGGTGTTCTTCTCTCCAAAAGATAACGAGCAACAGGCAACTGGCAATAGAA
>JBBRIK010000544.1:0-4876 GCA_038221045.1 Gemmatales bacterium | reverse complement strand
CTTCCAACCGCTCCCTTGCGGTCGCGGCTCGTCAGCGCGGCTCGCCGGCGGCATGTCGTTATTCCGTTTCAGGATGGAACCACACGGCAAACCCGCCCGCGGCCAGGAGCGCAACCAAGGCGGCAAGAGTGAACGTCGGCCGAAACGCTCCGCCCACCAGATGGCCGACGACGCCGGACACGGCATAGCCCGCCAGCATGCCGATGCCGCTCGTGAAACTGATGAGGGCCTGGGCGCTGGCGCGTACCTCCGAGTCGGCCCGGCTGTTGACGAACATCTGGCCCGCGACGATGTAACCAGTAATGAAGAACCCGTTGAGTCCAAGGCAACTGACGACCAGCCCCGCCGGCGAGCCAATCGCCAGCACGACCAGCGACAGGGCCCAGGACGCCGCTCCTAGCACCATGACACAGCGCAGACCGAGCAGCCGCAGCAGCCAGGGTAGTCCCAGCAGCGAGGCGACCTCCGTCGCCTGGGCGATCGTCATCACGGGCCCTTTCCAGGCGTCGTCGATACCCAGTTCGTCGAGCAGCAAGATGGTGTTCTGCGTGCTGAAGGGGACCGTCAGACAGAGCGCGAAATAGCAGCCGAAGAAGAGGATGAAGTCGCGTTGACGCAACAGCCGCAGAGCTTCCAGCGGAGCGAACGCTTCGCGCGCCTGCTCGCGCGGCGGAGTAGCCGGCAGCGTCAGCGCATAGAAACCGAGGACGATGGCCGAGACCGCGCCAAAGTGAAACATATCAGGCAGTTCGATGGAGGGCTTCTCGGGCCGAAATTGGCCGACCAGGGCCATCAGCCACGGAGGATGCCACAGGGCGCAGGCCACGACCCAGACCAGCGACACCCAGCCGATAGTCCCCCACAGGCGAATCCGGCCAAACTGAGCTTCGGGACTCGGCAGATGAGCGAAGCAGATCGAATTGCCGAGCGTCATCAGCGGAACCATCAGCATCCAGAAGGCGAGACCGCAAACGAACAGAGACGTCGTCGAGGTGGCCCCCGCCAACAGGACTAGCAGCCCGGCAATGAGGAAGGCGAACAGGGCGAGGCAGCGTTCGGCGGACAGCCAGCGGTCGGCGACCTGTCCGGCCAGCAGCGGCGCGAAAAGAGCGCCGATCGCCTGCGTTGCGGTAGCGACGGCGATTTCCAGCGGTGAGAAGCCGAGTTTCTTGAGCCAAAGCGTGAACATCGGCCAGAACGCGCCCACCGGCGCATAGACCAGAAACAGCATCAGCGAGAGACGAACGTACAAGGCTGGCTTGACCATGAGGGATGAGGATCTTTCTTGCCGCTTTGCAGAAGACCGCTAAGCCGCAAGCGGCAAGAAGGGTTCCTCAATCAATCTCGACCTCCTGTCTCTTTGGTTCGTCCCAATCGAGGATGATCCCTCCCGGCGGCGCGGCGGGATCGTTCTCAACCTTGAGCGTTTGCGACTGTTCCGCTCCATCGACAGCCAGCACGATGCGATAGGTTCCCGCCGATACCGCGTTCGGTCGGGGCGGTTGTCCCGACGGTCCCATCAGGTCCCAGTTCACACGATGGAGGCCCGCCGTCTTCGGCACCGTCAACTCGCGCACTGTCCGGCCCATTCCATCGACGATCTTGAGCGCCGCCTTTTCCACCTTCTCAGGCAAGACGAAGTAGAGGCTCGCGCCGGCTTCGGGATTGTCGCCGACGAAGCGCCGATTGGTCCGCCCGCGCGAGGGATCGGGCAGCCAGCGGATGATGCCGCCCGGCCTGAGCAGCGTCGCGCCGGCCTGTGTCGCGCTCGTGAGTTGCCGCAGGGCCGTCACGTCGAGGACCCACAGGCTTCGGCCATGCGTCGCCGCCACAATTTCGCCGGTCGTCGGATGCTGGGCGATCTCGTGAATGGCGACGGTCGGCAGATTGTTGTTGAGCTTCATCCACGTCTGGCCGCGATCGAGCGAGCAGAACACGAAGAACTCCGTCCCCAGGTAAAGCAGGTTGGGGTTCTCGATGTCCTCACGCAGGACGCGCGTCGTCCCCCATTGCGGCAGTCCGCTCTGCAAAGGCTTCCAGGTCAGTCCGAAGTCTTCCGAGACAAGGACGTGGGGCCGATCGTCGTCACTGCGATGGCCGTCGAAGACGACGTACACCCGGCCCTCGACAGTACGCGACGGCTCGATGCTCGCGACATGACACAGCTTGTCGAGGCCGACGTTTTTCGTCACGTTCGTCCATTTCCTACCGCCGTCGCCCGTCACCCAGAGATAGCCGTCGTCGGTGCCGGCATACAGTACATCGGCGTTCCTCGGCGACTCGGCCAGGACCGTCGCGCTTCCCTTGGCCGTGGCGGTGATGTCGGTCGAGATCGGTTTCATGTCCCGGCCTCGCTCGGTTGACTTGAAGACGACGTTCCCTGCCGCATAGACGATGCGCGGATCGTGAGCCGAGACGAGGAAGGGCGTGCTCCAGTTGTAGCGATACTCGGCCGCCCCCTTTGGAGCTTGCGGCTTGAAGCGCACCATCTCGCGCGTGCGCAAGTTGCGCCGTCCCATGTTGCCCCATTGACTGGTGAAATAGACGACGTCGGCGTCTTTCGGATCGACCCGGCAGGTGAAGCCGTCGCCGCCGGAGATGTGAATCCAGTCCTCGTTGATCGGCCCCAGCGATGATCGCGTCCGCGTCGGTCCGCCCCAGGTGCCATTGTCCTGCAAGCCGCCGTAGGCGTGATAGAGACGGCGCGAATCGAGCGCGACGTGATAGAACTGGCCGATGGCCGTCGTGTTGAAATGGTCCCAGTGGCTCATGCGGTCGTAGGTCACATAGACTCCGCCGTCGTTGCCGAGGATCTGGTGCCGGCCGTCGCGCGGGTCGATCCACAGGGCGTGATGGTCGGCATGCGCGCCTCGTCCACCGTCGGACTGGAACGTCTCGCCCCCATTGCTCGAGCGATAGAGAGCGATGCCCAGGACATAGACGAGCTTGTCGTCGGCGGGATCGACGCGAATCTGGCTAAAGTACATCGGCCGGGGATTGAGGGAGTTGATCCGCGTCCAGGTCTCGCCCGCATCGGTCGATTTGTAGACGCCGCCGTACTGGAAGCCGTCCTTGCCCTGGTCCTTCTGGACGTTCTCGCGCTGGCCGCCGAGATTGCTCGCATAGGGGTGATCGCCGCTGCCGGCCGGCGCGCCAGGGCCGCCGCGCGAGCCAAGCGTCATCTCGACAACCTTCGTCTCCTGAGCGCGTTTGCGGGTGACCTTGACCTTCTCGCCGCCCCGATACTTCCGAATCTGCTCGGTGAGATCGCGATACGAATTGATGGCCCGGTCGCCGAGGCCGACGACGATATCGCCCGGCTTCAATCCCGCCTTGTCGGCCGGGCCGCCGACGGTGATCGACATCAGTTCGGCGCCCTTGTCGCGGTCCTGCCCGGTGATGCCCATGAAGGCGACCCCAACGACCGGAGGCGGACCCATGCCGATCTTCTCCGAATCGACGATGGCGAACACGGTCTTCGGGTCCTTGCGCGAGAAGTCGAGGCCGATGCGTCCGAGTTTGCACGCCGGCAGCCCCTGCGTCACCCTTTTCCAGGTCTTGCCGCCATCGACCGAGCGATGCAGGCCGCTGCCCTCGCCCCATTTCTTGGCCGGATCGTTGCTGTCGTAGCCATCGCGCTGGCGCTCCCAGGCGGCCGCCAGCAACGTCTCGGGATCGCTGGGACTCATCTTCAGTTCGATGACTCCCGTCTTGTCGTCGAGAGTGAGAATCCTCTCCCACGTCTTGCCGCCATCGGTCGTCTTGAAGACGCCACGCTCCTCGCTGGGACCATAGAGCCGGCCCAGGACGGCGACATAGACCACGTCGGGATTTGTGGGATGGATGACGACCCGCCCGATCTGGAAGCTCTTCTTGAGGCCCATGTTCTTCCACGTCTTGCCGCCATCGACGGACTTGTAAACGCCATCGCCATAGGAGACGGAGTTGCGCGGGTTGTTCTCACCGGTGCCGATCCAGACGACGTCCTTGTTCGAGGGAGCGACGGCAACGTCGCCGATGGAGACAACGGCTTCGCGCTCGAATTGATGGGCGAAGGTGATGCCGTTGTTGGTGGTCTTGAGCAGTCCGCCGGAGGACGTGGCCGCCCACCATGTCGAGGGGTCGGCCTCGTGGACGGCGAGAGCGACGATGCGCCCGCCCATGTTGGCCGGGCCGATGCTGCGCCAGGAGAGCGCTTTCAAGTAGTCGGCTGGCAGTTCGAGTTTCGCGGGAAGAGCGTCGGCCTTGATGGCCTGAGAGGGCTGGGAGGCAATGAAGGGCGGAATGAGGGCGAACGCCAGGGCCGTCAGGGTGAGCAGGAGCCAGCGAGCGGAGGCCATGAGGATTCTCCTTGGCGAGAAGACGCAGGCGGTGTAGCGTCAGTAAATCTTGAAACCGTGCGCGGGGCAAGTGTTCTCGATATCGCGACTTCGTGGATCGCGTCTTTTCACTGGACGGCACTCCGCAATCTGCTATGCTCAGAGCGCTGCGCTATTGAGTTCCCTCCTTCTCACCCCACCCCTGGGAGACTTGCATGAATCATCTGCTCTCTATCGCTCTGACGCTCGCTCTGTTCGTCGGCGGAGCCATCGCGGCCGATCCGCCGAAGAAGGTCGATATCGGCACGCAAGCGCCCGAGTTCAAGATCAAGGACGCCAGCGGCAAGGTGATCGACCTGAAGGAACTGACCGCCAAGGGTCCGGTCCTCGTTCGGCTGACCTGTGGCTGCTCCGGCTGCGACAAGGAACTGGCCTATTTCCAGAAGATCCACGATGCCTACAAGGATCAGGGTCTCCAGAGCCTGCTGGTGTTCAAGGAGCCCGATGCCAAGATGAACACCTACGCCAAGGACAAGAAGCTGAACATGCTCTACGCC
>JBBRIK010000543.1:0-4877 GCA_038221045.1 Gemmatales bacterium | reverse complement strand
AGCCGATCGTCGCGACGGTGACGGTCAATCGCGCTCCGGGCTTCAGCGAGGAGATCGTCCTCAATGCCACGGGATTGCCCGCGACAGTCAAGGCGACGCTCAAGACGCTCGGCAAGGGTCAGAACGAGGTCAAGGTCCAGTTCGACGTGGCGGCGAACGCGGCGGCGGGGACGTTCCCGATCACCTTCAGCGGCAAGGCAAAGTCGGGGATGATCGACGTGATTGGCAATGCGCCGCCGGCCTCGCTGGTCGTCTTCGTCATCCCGTACGAGTTGAAAGTCGAGCCGTCGCCGTTGAAGCTCCAGCAGGGCGGCAAGATGAAGCTGAAAGTGACGGTGACGCGGAAGGCCTATCCCGGCCCGATCACGTTGGAGGCGAAGAACCTGCCGGTGGGCGTGACAGCGCCGAAGGTGACGATCGCCGCGGCCGCTCTGGTGGGGGAGATCGAGTTGACGGCCGCCGTGACGACGGTGGTGGGAGACAAGGCGGATGTGATCGTCGAGGGCGTCGGGGTGGCTCCGGCGCTTCTCCCGCGTCCATCGCCGGTATTCACGGTCAGCGTCGCGAAGAAGTGATTGTCTTGCCGCTTGCGGCTTAGCGGGCAAGACCGCTAAGCCGCAAGCGGGAAGAACCTACGGGCCCTCGACGACTTCGACTCCGCGTCTGTATTTGGACGAGAGCGCGTCCTTGATCGTTTCGAGGTTGAAGCTCTTCTTGTCGTTGACGCCGAACTTGACGAGCAGCGTTCCGCCATCCGCCTGAATGCTCTTCTGCTCGATCCAGTCGATCTTCGCGAGCGCACGGCTCACATTGGTCGGACAGCTCGCTCAGGTCATCCCCGGCACCTTGATGACGACATTGGCCTGGATGGGTTTCGCCGCCCGTTCCGGCGCGGGTGGCTCGCTGGCACTACAGCCCATCAGCAACCCGGCCACGAGCAGCGTAACCCCTGTTCGCAATCGCATGATCGATTCTCCTGATTGATTCTCAAGCGCGCCCCTACCAGCCGGCTTACGCCGGCCGTTCGCCGGGAACGCCTCTGTATAAGATGCTCATTTTCCGCCCGGAGGTACATACCTCTTTAGCCAGGCGAAGACCTCCTTGTGCCAGAACTCGCTGGTCCTCGGTTTCAGGACCCAGTGGCTCTCGTCGGGGAAGTTGATGAACCGCGACGGCACGCCCTGCCGTTGCAGCGACGAGAACAACTCGTGTCCCTGGCCGATCGGACAGCGGAAATCGTTGTCGTTGTGGATAATCAGCATCGGCGTCTTGAACTTGCCGAGGTTGCCCGCCTTCTTGTGCGGCGAGTGCTTCTCGTAGGACTCCTTCTTCTTGCCCCAGGGCGGGCCACCATGCTCCCACTCGTCGAACCATAGCTCATCCGTCGTGGCGTACATGCTCTCGAAATTCCAGACGCTGCAGTGCGTGATAAGGCACTTGAAGCGTCCGGTGCTGACGGAGAACCAGTTCATCATGTAGCCGCCGAACGACGCGCCTGCCGCGCCGATGCGCTCCTTATCGACGTAGGGCAACTTCTCGACGTGGTCGAGTCCCTTCATCAGATCGTCGTAGCACTTGCCGCCCCAGTCGCCGCTGATCTCATCGACGAACTTCTGGCCGAAACCCGTCGAGCCGCGCGGATTGGGCAGGACGACGACATAGCCCTGAGCCGCCCACAGCGAGGGACACCAGCGGAAGCTCCAGCCGTCCTCCCATGCGCCTTGCGGCCCGCCGTGGACGAGAAAGGCGACGGGCCATTTCTTCTTCGGATCGAAGCCGGGCGGCTTGAGGATCCACATCTGCATGTCGGCCCCTTCGACCTTCACCTTGACGCTTTCGGGCTTGGGCAGATCGAGTTTCCCGAGCAGTTCCTCATTGGCGTCGAACCGCTTGAGGGTCTCCTTGCCGCCCGCAGTCCCCACGCTGCAGACGACCGGCGGGTGAACCAGCCGTGCCTCGGTGAAGGCGATGCGGTTGCCGTCGGCGCTCGCGCTGAGGGAGCCAATCATGCCACCTTTGAGGAACGGTTTCGCACCGCGCCCATCGTCCAGATGCACTTCCCAGTTGGGAGCGACGGCATTTTCCTCGGCGGTGAAGAGAATCGTCTGACTGTCGGCTAGCCAGACGATACTATCGACGGAGCGGTCCAGGTCGGCGGTCAGGCTCTTCGGCTTGCCCTTGAAAGTGCCATTGGCGTTGACCTCGACGACCATCAATTCCCACTTGTCGGCCTCGTACCCAGGCGTCTTCTGTGCGCGATAAGCGAGATACTTCCCGTCCGCTGAGAAGATCGGCCCGCTGTCGGCGGCCTCGTTCGCCTTCGTCAGGTTCTCCCACTTCTCCGTCCCCCCTGTGATCGGCACGCGGCAGAGATTGTAATTGGTGCTCCATGCCTCGTCCTTCTCCGGGACGGCGCTGAAAACGAGATATTTCCCATCGGGACTGAAAGCGAAATTGTCCCCCGTCTCGAACGTCGTGGACGTGGGATAGGAGTCGCGGTCGCCAGGCGTAACGTCCTTCGGCTCGCTACCCTTGTTGTCGTTGAACGCCATCACAAAAAGGTGTTGCCGTTTGTCCTCGACGTAGGAATCCCAGTGACGGAAGAAGAGCCGATTGAAGACCTTCGCCTTGACCGGGTTCTTGGCGATCTCGTCGGCCTTCTTCCGGTTGGCCTCGTCGCTCTCCTTGAACGGCTTCGACGAGAACTCCGGGTAGACGGCCGAGACGAAGGCGATGTGCTTACCGTCGGGCGACCAGAGGGCGCTGGACGCTTCGGTGCCGATCGTGGTGAGCTGCTGCGCCTCGCCGCCGGCCAGGGCGATGCACCAGAGTTGCGTTGCGCCGCCGCGGTTCGACTCGAAGAGCAGATGCTTGCCGTCCGGCGACCAGCGCGGATGACGGTCCTTCTTGCCGGGGACGTTCGTCAACTGGCGCGGCTCGCCCTTGCCCGTCGTCGGCGCGAGCCAGATGCTCGCAGAGGTGCTGTTGTTCTCGATGTCGGCGCTGGTGACGACATAGGCGACGAGCTTGCCGTCAGGACTGATGCGCGGATCGGCGACGCGTTTGAACTTGAACATGTCCGCCAGTTCGAGGGGGCGTTTGCCCGCCGCGACAGCGGAATCCACCATCGCCAGACCGGCGATCAGAGCGAGCAGCACGAGCAGCAGTTTCATCGTTCTTCCTTGGCCAGGCGAGGAATGATTTCATGTGCGTTCCCGGCATTATAGAATGAGGCGTCCTTCCGGAGACCGCTCATGCCGCTGAAGACGAAACGCTGGGATGATCCGATCGAACCCGACGATGGCTTTCGGCTGTTGACTTGCCGCTATCGGCCGCGCGCCTTGCCGAAGAAGCGCGAGACCTGGCACAAGTGGTACAGCGAGCTTGGGCCGAGCCGGGAGTTGCACGCCGACTACTACGGCAAGAATGGCCCTCCCATCACCTGGGAGGAGTTTCGCCGGCGTTATCTGGAGGAGATCGAGAAGCAGGCGTACCTCATCAAGGACATGGCCGCGCTGATCGCGGAGGGCAAGACGATCACGCTGCTCTGCTCATCCGCCTGTACCGACGCCTCGCACTGTCATCGCACGCTGCTGAAGGAACTCGTCGAGGCGGAGATGGCCCGGCTTCAGGGGTGATGGCGCAGACCTCCTCACTCGAACCTGAGCGGGTTCCCCGCGAGATACGAGTCGAGAGCAGGGGCGGCACTCAGGCGCGAGGGAGGATGAAACGCGAGCGCTCGCGTTGAGGCCAGCAGATACGCCACTTCGGGAGAGCCGACGAACGCCATGCCGCCGAGCAACTCGGTCGCGTGTCCGGCAACACGCTCGATCGCTTGCTGGACCGCGAAACGCACCAGCAGCGCCTTCGCCAGCACTTCAGCTCCCGGCTCGCCCGTCATCATGTCACGGGCGACGCCTTCCAGCGCCGCCATCGCTCCTTCGGTTTCGATCGCCAGGGCGATACGCTCCGAGGGTGTCCCACGTTCCGCATCCAAGACTCGTTCCACGAGAGCGCTGGCGATGCCGAGGTAGGAAGCGGCGATAAGCAGCTCGAACCAGAGGAAACCTCTCTCCTGCACTGCGTCGAGTTGCCCTGGCTGGCCCCAGTAGGTCAGCAGGTTGTCGGGGACGATCACGTTGTCGAGGATCACTTCATCGCTCTCGGCCCCGGCAAGGACCGGGCTGCCCCAGAACGGCCGGCGGGTGATGCCCGGCGTCGCGGCGGGAACCAGGATGACGGCCAACGTCCCCTGTCCTTGCAGAGCGTCCGGCAGCAATACCGACGCGGTCAGCAGGTCCATCGACGCCGACAGGCTGCACGGCTTCTTGCTGCCCGAGAGGACCAGACCCTCGGGGGTGCGCCTCACGCTGAACCCTGATGAAAAAATGCTTGTCCCGGTTCGTCCCTCCGCGAAACCGGAGGCGACGTAGAGCTTCTGCTGGGCGACGCCCTCCAGCACGAGCCATTCCGTACCCGCGCTTGCTGGCGCGGCGGCCATTTCCGCGAGGGTGGCGACGGAGAAGTGGTGCATCGTACTTGCGACGGCCAGCGACGGCGAACGGCTGGCGACGGCCCGCTGAATCCGGATCGCGTCGAGGGGAGTCGCGCCGAGTCCGCCGTGGTCCATCGGAATCACCAGACCCGGCCCGCCCGCCTCACGGAACAGGGCGAGAGCCGGGTTGCCTGGCCGTTCCATGTCCATGAGAGGAAGGTGAGCGCACGCGTCATCGAGGGTGGGAAGGAACCGGGCCAGGGTGGTGCGTTCCGTCCACAGGAAGCGTGACACGTCGGCTCCTGAAGGTGCCGGGAAAAAGTGAATCCCTCGTTCCCACGCTCTGCGTGGGAACGTGCTCTTCGACGCTCTGCGTCGTCTT
>JBBRIK010000542.1:0-4884 GCA_038221045.1 Gemmatales bacterium | reverse complement strand
AGCAGACGATCCGCGGCCTTCAGAGCAAGGTCGTGAGCCCCGCTGCCCGATTCGACGCGCATGCGAGCGCGGATCGCTTCCGGCTGATCGCCGACGCCGAGCGTCTCCCAGCGCTCGACGATGACCCGCGCCAGGTCAAAGCGTTTCGCGCGCAGGACCACCGTCAGGAGTGTGGCGGACTCATGAGGGCGAATCGGGCCGAGCTCCATCAATTGCTCGATCGTGTTCGCGCAGTTCTTCACCATCTCCTCGTCAATGACCTTGTCCTTCTCCATCGCCGCGTTCGCCTCGGAAACGGCGGCCATCATCAGGGCCGTCCGGCGCATTCGCGCGATGCTCGGCACGACCGCCGCCGAGTGGAATTGCAACCGGGCCTCGCGATAGTTCTTTTGTGCGTGCAACAAGGTCCCATGAACGAAGTACAGCGTTCCCTCCGGGTGTGAGCGCAAGGCAAGATCGAGTTTGGCATGGGCCGTGTCGTCGCGGAGATCGAGCACGACCTTGGCAAACAGACGGAGCAGCTCGCCCAGGCTGCGGTTCAGCACCGGAGGCATCTGCAACATCACTCGGACGCCTTCCTCGGCATGAGCGGGGACCTGCCCCGGAGCAATGGGCCAGACCGAATGGATGTCGGGGGCCAGTTGAGCCCACATGGCGGCGAGCCGCTCCTGGCTGACCCCGCTGTTAGGATCATCGAGCCTTCCTGCGATTTCGAGGAAATCGATGAGTGACACGAGGACCTTATAATGGCGGCTGCCAATCTGTTTCTCCGTCGGCTTGATGACCTCCAGGGCTTCCTTCTTCCTCTGGTTCCGCGCCAGAATGGTCATGCGGATGATCCGAAAATTCGGATTGTCGGGATAGAAAAG
Source organism: Gemmatales bacterium (assembly GCA_038221045.1). Lineage (GTDB taxonomy): Bacteria > Planctomycetota > Planctomycetia > Gemmatales > Gemmataceae > JBBRIK01. Next base: position 4,015 of record JBBRIK010000542.1, on the reverse strand, counting down.
CATCGACTCCCGGACGATCTCATCAGCCTCCTCGAGCCGGCCGAGCATGAACAGCATGAGCGCGAGCATGCAGCGCGACGGTTCGTGCAGCGGGTCCTCATTGAGGGCCGCGCGGAAGAAATCGACCGCTTGCGGCGAGGTCGGCGCTTGCAGCCCCTGCGCGAAGTAACGCTCCACCTTGGGCAGAGGTTTCGTCAGTGCTTTCTCGATGTAATTGAAGCCTTCCTTCGTTTTGCTGCCCATGGTCGTGTAGCCGCGCAGCAGCAGCACGGAGCCTTCATGTTCTCCCAGGTCTTCGCGCGACTCCAGTTCATCGAGGATCGTGCGGACCTCATTCGGCTCGGCCAGCGCGGCATGGGCACGGGCCATTTCGAGCCGCAACCGGACGTAGTCGGCCTTTGGCGTCTGGACGAGTTCCCGCAAGATCGCGAGCCGTTCGCGCAAATCGCCCCGGCGTCGAGCGCCCTCGGCCGCCGCGAGCAACAATTCTCGCTGCTTCGATTCGGCCACCCCCAACGACTCAGTCGCCTCGCGTTCCGCCGCTCGCGCCCGGGCCGCCTGCGCGGAGGTGGTGATGATGCCGATGAGCAGGGCCAGAAAGATGAAAGACGCTGCCCCGACCAGCAGACGGTTGCGTTTGACGAACTTCAACGCTCGCTCGTGCAGACTCGCCGGACGCGCCAGGATCGGCTGATTGCTCAAAAACCGCTGTAAGTCCTCCGCCAACTCCTTCGCCGTGGCATAACGCTGAGCCGGATCCTTGCTCAGACACTTCAGACAAATCGTCTCCAGATCACGCGGCAAACCCGGCTGCAAGGACCGCGGCGACACCGGCTCCTGGCTGCGCACCTGCTCCAGCGTCTCGATGATGGTGGCCGAGCGGAACGGAGGACGACCCGTCAGCATCTCGTACAGCATCGCCCCCAACGCATACACGTCGGTGCGAGGGCCAATCTCCTTGGTCTGTCCTGTTGCCTGTTCAGGACTCATGTAGGAGGGAGTGCCCATGATGGCCCCCGTCCGCGTCTGGCCGCTGTCGTCGTCCAGCGTCTTGGCCAGTCCGAAGTCGGCCACCTTGGGGACACACTGCGCCAAGGGAGTGCTGGCAGAGCCGGCGAGCAGGACGTTGGCGGGCTTGAGATCGCGGTGGATGATGCCGGCCTGATGGGCGGCTTCGATGGCCAACGCCAGCGTGGAGCACAGTTGGGCGGCGTCGCGGGGCAAGAGGGGAGTGCCGGCCAGGCGTCGAGCGAGAGTGCCGCCCTCGACGTATTCCAGGCTGAAGTAGGGCAGTCCGTCCTTCTGGCCGATTTCGTGGACCTGAACGATATTGGGATGTTGCAGGCGTGCGACGGCCTGGGCCTCGGCGAGGAATCGCGCCAACTCCGAGGCGGCGGCATGTCCGCCGGCGAGGATCATCTTGAGAGCGACGAGACGTTTGAGGGTTATCTGTCGTGCTTTGTAGACGACGCCCATGCCGCCGCGTCCGAGTTCGCCGAGGATCTCATAACCCGGCACACTCGGCACCGGCGTGGCGCTGGGAGGACCGGCGGAGGAATCAGTCCTCGGAGTTCCGCCCGTGCTGACGGCAGGCGTATAGGCGCCGGTGCGGCCAGGTTCATCGACGGTTTCTTGCGAGCCAACGGAAGTGGGAACTCGTCCGCCCTGGGAGACGCTGAGCGTATCGCCTCCAAAGAGAGTGGGGACCTTGGCGGCGGGAATCCAGGTGCGCGTCCCTTCCTGAAGGACCATGTCTTCGGGCTTGAGCTTGCCGCTCTGCGCCATCTGCCGCAACTGCGCCTGTGCCAGCGGACCGATCTTTTGCTTGTTCTGGACGACGTACCAGGAGGCGTTCGCCTGGGAGGAAACGCCTTCGGAGAAGGTCGAGTTGCAGGAAGGGCAGCGAAGGTCGTTGGTTGCTTCGCTCTGGAAACGCACCTGACAGCGAGGACAGGTGACCCATCGGGCAGCCATGGGAAGCCCTCCACAATTGAAGTGGGCTGGATATTTGTCTCTCGCCAGTATAGCGGACGCGGAGCAGGCGAGGCGGTCTTGCCGCTTGCGGCTTCGACAATCTTCCCTCACGGCGTCCCTGCTTCGACGACGTGAGGTTCATCCCCCTCGAAGACGACCTCTACTCGGTTCGTCACCTTGGCGAACGGCGGCATCTCCAACGGGACGCAATCCGCCCGTTCCACAACAAGATCAGGGTTCCGGCGAGCTTCGTGCTTCTCCGGCAGACTATCCAATTCTTCGACCGTGAACTTGCAAGCGCTGACACGCCTCTGGATGAACGTGCCTCGCTTGAAATAGGCAGGATAGTCGTTCCAGTTCACTCCCTTCTGCCAAAGCATCTCCTGCATCTGGCTGGAGGACTTGCTCTCCAACTCCTCGTGCCCATAGCAGGCACGGGCTGCCATCGAAATCGAGTTCTTCGTCGCGTCCTTTTCACGCCACAGGAAGACGTTCGCCCCTTCGACTCGGTTCGGCACGTTCCACACGCGGCAGTCGAAGGTCGGCAACTTGTCAGCATAAACGGATGGCAACCGCTCCAGGCACAAACGGTAAAAATAAACACTCGTCAAGGCTGCGAGAGACGAACACATCTTCACGACCCTGCCGTCGAAGAAGACCTGCCCGTCGTAGCTGTCCGAATGCCACGCAAGCGTGATTTCGTCCGACTGCGCATACCCCATGCAGGCGTTCGTCTCGCGCACCAGGAAGACACAGACGTCGATCATTGTCCTGGACAGCCGCTCATCGTAAGGCCGATCCAACCCACGAGTGAAATTGTGGAACGACCGGCCGTCGATGCGGGCAAACGCGGGCAGGAGTGGCATCAGCCGCCGTCCCGCCTCGGCCGCTTCGTACACTTTCATCCGGTCGCCGAAATCGTCTTTCATTATGCGACTCATGACGGTCATTTTTCCGAACGCCGACGAATAGTCAGGGAGGGCGAGACTCCTGCCGAGCCTCGCCCCCCAAAGCCCGCTACGCCGCAAGCGGCAAGAAGCTCGCGCGTCGAGGCTATCCCACCCGGCTCGTCCTCAATACGCCTTGGCGAAGACGACGCGTCCCTCGGACGGCTGCCCTGTCACCATGCACTTGCCTGCCTCCTTCGGACGATCGAAGGGAATGCAGCGAATCGTCGCCTTCGTCTCATTCGCAATCTTGTTCTCGGTCTCGCGCGTGCCGTCCCAGTGACAGAGGAAGAAGCCGCCCGGCTCCTCGATCCGTTGCTTGAAATCGTCGTAGGAATCGACGACGTGCAGGTTCGCGTCGCGGAACTTGCGGGCGCGCTCGAACAACTCCGTCTGCATCTGCTTGAGCAACTCGCCAATGCGAGCGGCCGCCCCATCGAGCGGAATGCCCATCATCTTCGCCTCCTTGCCGGGCAGATCGCGGCGAGCCAGAACACATGCCTTCTTCTCGAGGTCTTTCGGCCCCAGTTCGACGCGGATCGGCACGCCTTTGACCTCCCATTCCGCGAATTTGTAGCCGGGCTGATGCTGCTCGCGGTCATCGACCTTCACGGCGACCGCCTCGTAGTTGAGCCACTCGCGCAACGGCAAGTCCCGCACCGCCGCCGCCAGCTTGTGCGCCGCTTCGAGGACGGCGGTCTTCTCCTCCGGCTTGCGGAAAATAGGCACGATGACGACATGCAGCGGCGCCAGACGAGGCGGCACCACGAGCCCATTGTCGTCGCTGTGCGTCATGATGAGGCCGCCGACGAGCCGGGTCGAGACGCCCCAGCTCGTCGCCCAGGCGTACTCCAGTTTGCTCTCGCGATTCTGGAACTGCACGTCGAACGCCTTGGCGAAGTTTTGGCCGAGGAAGTGCGACGTGCCGGCTTGCAGGGCCTTGCGGTCCTGCATCATGGCCTCGATACACAGCGTCTGCACCGCGCCAGGAAACTTCTGGCCATCGCTCTTGGGTCCGGTCAGGACGGGCACGGCCATCCATTCCTCCGCGAACGTACGGTACACTTCCAACATGCGTTGCGTTTCCTCGCGGG
>JBBRIK010000541.1:0-4894 GCA_038221045.1 Gemmatales bacterium | reverse complement strand
CGACCCGACCCGCTTTTTCGCTTCGACAATGCCGCAACACGCCTGTCAGGCATCACACCAACTCGGCGATCGGCTTGCCGCCGTTGATCATCGGGATCGGCCGGCCCGACTGGTCCTTGTACTGCAAATCCTGCGGCATGCCCAGGACGTGGAACACCGTCGCCATCAGATCCTGAGGCGTGATCGGCGTCGTCTTCGGCACCTCGGCCTTCTCTGACGACTCACCCACCACCTGACCCATCTTCAATCCGCCGCCCGCCAGGGCCAGCGTCGAGAGAGGCGCCCAGTGATCGCGGCCCGCGCCGCCATTGATGCGTGGCGTTCGGCCAAACTCGCCGGTGACGACGAGCAGGATGTCGTCCTGCAAGCCGCGATTGTTGACGTCCTCAAGGAAAGCCGCCACGGCCTCGTCAACGCGCGTACCGAGGGTCTTCATCGCGGGGCCAATTCCGCCGTGCATGTCCCAACCGCCGTAGTGCAGTGTCACGAACCCGACCCCCGCCTCGCACAACCGGCGTGCCATCAGCAGTTGTGTGCCAAGCCCATCCTTGCCGGTGTAGCGGTCGCGGACCTTCGGATCCTCGCGGCTCACGTCAAACGCCTCGCGCGCCCGGCTGCGGATCAGATCGAACGCCTGCGTCTCGATGCTGTCCAGCCCCTGAAGCAAACCACTCTTGTCGGCGTTGCGGTTCATCGTGTCGAACGACTTCAGCAGCGAACGGCGATCGTTCAGGCGATCCATCGTCACCTTGAGGTCCATGTTGCGGCGGGCGTCGCCGCTGGTGTCGAAGGGCGAGTAGGCAGCGCCGAGCCAGGCCGGGCCGTCGCCATAGGTGCCGCCGAGACGAACGTAGGTTGGCAGGCCGGTCTGGGCGTTGTTGGCCCCACGATGGCGAGCGACGACGGAGCCGAAGGCCGGCTTGATCGGCGGCTGATTGTTGTCGGCCGGCGGATAGTCGTAGCCGGTCATGACGTAGTGAGTGCCGCCGCCGTGGCCGGAGTTGCCATGGGCGAAGGAGCGAACGATGGCCAACTTATCCATCTGCCGGGCCATCTTCGGGAAGACGCCGCCGAACTCGACGCCAGGTACGTTTGTCTTGACCGCGCCGACGACGGAGCGAAACTCGACCGGCGCGGACATCTTGGGATCGAACGTCTCGATCTGGGTGGGACCACCGCCGAGCCAGAGCCAGACGACGGAGGTGTTTTTGGTGGGTTTGCCGGCTTCGGCCGCGGCGGCGCGAGAGCGGAGCAAGTCGGGCAGCATCAGGCCGCCCATTCCGAGAGCGCCGGCCTTGAGAAAGTCGCGGCGGATCAATCCGTCGCAGGAGGGCTTCCGGCGTGTTCCTTGGACGTGCAACATGGCTGTTGCTCCTTATGGCGGTCCCGCGCGGCCCTGTCGCGATCGGTCGAGTGGTGGGAATGACCGGCGAGCAAGGGGCGGACCCAGGGTATGATGTACTCTCTGAAGAGTAAACCGGAAGCGGAGTTGTGTCAATCGTGAAAGCGGATGAGAACGAGGCGCACTCCAAGCCTCCCTTCCGCCTGAGGGCAGCCAGGTCGTCGCCTCTCCCGTTCGAGCCGGTCATTCCTTCACCTGAGTGTGGTCGCCAGACAAAGAGGATCCCGGTTGTGGAGGAGAGCCATAGGTTCCTGGCACCTTTTTCGCGCCACCACATTGCTGCTGGAGTCGGTCGCCGTCCGATGGATGACGTGGCCGGCCCCGTCATACTCGAACGACGTCACGTTGCCACTGCCGTCCACCTGTGTTGCCAGGTGATTGTCGGCGTCGTAGGTGTAGTGCATCGACGACAGCAGCGTGTTGCTCGCGTCGCGCACTTCCTCGTGCGTGATGTTGCCGAGCAGATCGGACGTGGTCAGCGTCTTGTTGCCGTAATAGTCCTGGCTCTGCGTCTCTTCGCCGGCCCGGTTGTAGGTGTGGGAGACATAGCCCACCAGCACGTTGGACGAATTGTAGGTCGATTCAGTCAGGACATTGCCGTCGGCGTCGAAGGTCGAATCGGTAGAACTGCCGTCGCCATTGGTCTGGCGCGTCACCTCGCCGTCGAGATTGTAGGTGGCGCTGTCCGTGGCAACGGCTGCCCCGCCGACGCCTGGGTTGTAGGTCGTCTCGCTCAGCACTTGCCCCACGGCGTCGAAGGTGCGGTCGGTGTGGCTGCCATCGGCGTTGGTCGCGCTCGTCTGGCGGTTGGCCACATCGTAGCTGAAACTGGCCGTCTCCACGTCCACGCTCGAAGCGTTGTAGGTGTCGATCTGCGTCACCAGGTCAATGACCGCTCGTCGAGAAGCCACTGTTCAACTTACGCCATTGCTCGCGGGAATGTCGATGCGCGGGCCACTCTCTTGCTCGCCCGTTCTCTCTTCTCCACTGCCCTTGCTGGCCCCGTCCAACCTGCGACGGGCACTGGGAAAACGGTCTTCTACGACATGGCAGCGTTGGCGGGCCTACCCGACGGAACAACCCTTGTGACGGCCTTGCCTTCGGCTTCACGTCGAGTGAAGGACAACGGCAATGTACGCGTGTTGCGCGTCCGCGTCATCGATCGGAGCCGCGGCCTCATCAACGAGCGATTCTCGCCGAACGAGAGAAGAACAGTTGTCCGTTGTCAGAGAAAATGCGAAGATCATGAGATGCAAGTGGAGACATGCTTCTTCCTTTTGTGACCCCTGACGCTCATGTCCAGCGCCGAACGCAATCCGGTGGAAGAGTTGGCCGAGGAGTTCGCCGAGCGGCATCGGCGCGGCGAACGGCCTTCAATCGACGAGTACACCGCGCGGTATCCGCAGTGGGCCGACGAGATCCGCGATTTGTTCCCCGCTCTGCTGTTCATGGAGAAACTTAAGCCGGCCGCCAGCGACCTGACTGGTCCCTTCGCTGACGATGTCACGCAACCGGTCCTGGTCGTCCAGCCGCAGCGATTGGGAGAGTTCCGTCTGGTCCGCGAGATAGGACGGGGCGGCATGGGGGTTGTTTACGAGGCGGTGCAAGAATCGCTCGGCCGATGTGTCGCGCTCAAGGTCCTTCCCGGCGGCGCGCTCGTCAGTGCGACCTATCTCGAACGCTTTCGCCGCGAGGCGCGCGCGGCCGCCAAGCTCCAGCATCCAAACATCGTCCCTGTTCACGGCACCTTCGAGACCGATGGCGTTCACTACTACGCCATGCAGTACATCGAGGGCCAGGGACTCGATCAAGTGCTGAACGACCTCCGCCGTCTCCGCGAACGCAAGGGCAACGAGGGGCATACCGTTTCCACTGCCAGCGCCGCCCACAGTTTGCTGAGCGGCAACCTTACTCTCGTCGATTCCGGCTCGAACAACCCAGCACCACGGCCCCCTGGGACTCTGTCGTCTCACACGCTCGCCGCCTCGCAATTGCTGCCGGCCGCCTACAACAATGGCGTCGCCCGGATCGGTCTTCAGGTTGCCGAGGCGCTGGCCTACGCTCACCAACAGGGCGTCCTGCATCGCGATATCAAGCCGTCGAACCTGATGCTCGACGCGCGCGGCACGGTCTGGGTGACTGACTTCGGCCTCGCCAAGGCGGACGACAACGGCGAGTTGACCGGCACCGGCGACATCGTCGGCACGCTGCGCTTCATGGCCCCGGAACGATTCGATGGCGTGTCGCTGCCGCAAAGCGATCTCTACAGCCTCGGCCTGACGCTCTACGAACTGCTCGCGCTCCGCCCCGCCTTTGACGACGCCAACAAGGGCCGGCTTATCGATAAGGTGCTGCACGAAACGCCGCTCTCACTTCGACACCTCGACCGCCACATCCCGCGCGATCTGGAGACGATCGTGCTGAAGTGTATCGCCCGCGACCCCGGCGACCGCTATCGCTCGGCTCAGGAATTGGCCGGCGACCTGCGGCGATTCCTGACGGATGAGCCGATCGCGGCGCGACGCATTGGAGGGGTGGAGCGCGGTTGGCGATGGTGTCGCCGCAATCCCGCCGTCGCCGGGCTGTCGCTTGCCGTCTTCGTCCTGGTGACTGTTCTCGTCTTCCAGTTGATCGGCAAACGCCCCCGTCTCCCGTTGCCAGGATCGAGCCCTGACCTTGCGATCCGGGATCCGGGTGTGCTGACGGGATTTCGCCATCAAGCCGGCGAGAGTCTCTATTTTCGCGTCAAGGGAAGGGGTTCCGTGGCCCCGATCTGGGGAACGGACGTCTACACCGACGATTCGCCGCTCGCGATTGCCGTCGTTCATGCCGGTATTCTGCCCGACGGAGAAGAAGCCGTCGTCAAGGTGACGCTCCTGCCTGGACGCGATCGTTACGCCGGTTCCGAACGGCACGACATTACCAGCCTTCCCTATGGCAGATTCGACGGCAGTTACAGTATCGAGAAGTTAGGCAGTCCGGTAACGCAAGGCAAGAAGCTTAGGCGTCCGCCTCCGGGGGTCGCCGTCCTCGACGATCCTGGGATCATGGCCCTGGTTCGAGGAAAGGAAGGAGAGACGCTCTATTTTGACGTGAAAGGTCAGGATGGGGGGAACGTCTGGGGGACGGAGATCTACACGGATGACTCGGCCCTACCCACGGCGGCCGTCCACGCGGGTCTTCTGAAGCCTGGCGAGCGCGGTCTCCTCAAGGTCACCTTCCTGCCTGGCCGAGAGCGCTATAAGGGATCGCTTCGCAATGGCATCGCCAGTCAGCCCTACAGCGCCTGGCAGGGCAGTTACAGGATCGAACTCGTGACGGAGCAGCCGTAGGTCAGAAGGACGTCTTGCCGCTTGCGGCTTTGCAGAAGACCGCCAAGCCGCAAGCGGCGGAGGGGGCAAGCGAGACGTTCACCCCATGAGAAGACTTTCGAGCAGGTTAGCGCGCGGATAACCGTGGCCCAGATGCTGGCGAAATCCCTCCGCGTAGGCC
>JBBRIK010000540.1:0-4894 GCA_038221045.1 Gemmatales bacterium | reverse complement strand
GTCAGACGGGCTTGCTCACGCCCGTGGGCGACGCCGAGGGGCTGGCTCGTCATCTGCTCCATCTCGCGACTCACGAAGACGAGAGGAATCGCCTGGGAGCCGCCGGCCGGGAGCGGGCGTTCACGCTCTTCGACGAGGAGCAAATGCTCGCCTCCTACGAACGCCTCTATCGGGAGATGACGCGATGAGTGACAGGGGTATGTCAGCGCCCGCGTCCTTCATCGTCTTCGCCGATGACTGGGGCCGGCATCCGTCGAGTTGCCAGCATCTATTTCGCCGTCTGATCCCACGCTATCGCACCTGCTGGGTCAACACCATCGGCATGCGCCGGCCGCGCTTCGATCTCGCCTCGATCAAACGAGCGCTCGAGAAAGCCCGTCAGTGGACGAAACGCAGGACGGGCGAGCCGGTACACTTGCCCGCGAACCTGTCGGTCAGCAATCCGCGCATGTGGCCCTGGTTCAGTACGGGATTCGACCGCGCGCTCAATCGCGGCTTGCTCGCCCGCCATCTGCGCCGCCTCGCTGCTCCATTGCCAGCGGCCCCCGTCGTCGTTTCGACGCTGCCCATCGTCGCCGATCTGATCGAGCGTTTCCCGCGCTGGCGCTGGGTGTATTACTGCGTCGATGACTTTGGCGAGTGGCCCGGCGTCGATGGCCGGGCGATGCAGCGGATGGAGGCGAAGTTGGTCCGCGACTGTCATCGTGTCGTCGCCGTCAGCGAGACGCTGCGTTCCAAGTTGGCGAGCATGGGACGACCCTCCGAATTGCTGACACACGGCGTCGATCTCGAACACTGGGCCGGGACGCCCGACGCGCCACCGCTGTCGGAAGGTCACGATTTGCCGCGACCGCTCATTGTCTTTTGGGGCGTCGTCGATCGCCGGATGGATGTAAGTTGGGTGAAGGCACTGGCGTCCTCCCTGTCCTCGGGGACGATCCTTCTCGTCGGCCCGAAGGACGATCCTGAGCCATCGCTGCTCCAGACGCCGAACGTGGCCTATCTGCCCTCGCTGCCCTACGAGCGTCTGCCGTCGCTGGCCCGCGAGGCGGCGGTCCTCATCATGCCGTACGCTGATCTGCCGGTGACGCGAGCGATGCAGCCCTTGAAGTTGAAGGAGTACCTCGCGACAGGCAAGCCGGCCATCGTCCGCGATCTGCCCGCGAATCGCGAGTGGGCCGACTGCATGGACATGGTGGCGACGAGCCAGGCGTTTATCGAAGCAGTGCGAACACGGCTTCAGACCGGACTGCCGGCGGAGCAGCAGCAGGCGCGCGGCCGTCTCAGCGCGGAAGGCTGGGAGCGGAAAGCTCAGTTGTTCGAGGACTGGATTCTCGGCGAGACGATGAGCCGATGAGCGATCTCTCCGGCGATCCCGCAGGCGATGCCGGCCAGATAGGCGGCGATGTCGGCCCAGGCGAAGGTGTCGCCGAGGACGAGCGCGCCGAGCGGATGCTTGCGAAGCGCATCGATCCAGCCCGCGCGATAGAGTTGGCTAAACTCGATCAGCAGACAGAAGGTGACGGCCAGAACCGCGACGAAGAGAGTGGATCGGTTGGCGAAGAGGAAGCCAAAGCCGAGGAAGACGAGAAAGGCCCAGAGGGCATCGCCAGCGTACTTGGCGATGAAGTCCGACAGCGGCAGCCAGTGGGAACGCGACAGCAGGCCAAGCCCGATGACGAGAAGGCCAAGGAGAGCGTAGACAAGGCGATTTCTGATCGGGCTTCCGGCTGTGGACATGAAACGCTCCGACTCGTTGCTCAGCGATCATCACTCTCTCTTGGCGGGCGGCAATCGCCCTTCGAGGCGGGCCAGTTCGTAAAGGAGTGTAAGGTTTCCCGTGAAGGGTTCGCTGCCGTAACGCGCCCACTGGACATGGCCGTCTCTGCCGATCACGAAGGTGCCGTGCTGGAGGTCTTCGGGCATGGTGCCGGACGCGGGCTGATACACGCCGAACGCCTTCGCGAGTTTGTTGCCAGGATCGGTCAGCACAGGAAAACCAAACTCGCCATATTGCCGAAAGCGCTCGCGGGTCAACTCGGGAGGATCGGCGCTGATGGCGACCACCTCTGCTCCCAACTCGCGAAACCTCGCCATGTCGTCGTGCAGGGCGAACAACTGACCGACGCAGTGGTTGCAGTGGTAGCCGTAGTAAAACACCAGCACGACCGGGCCGCGTTCGAGCCGATCGCGCAGCCGCCAGGTCTGCTTGCGGTGATCGCTCAACTCGACTTGTGGGGCGACAGTCCCGAGCAGCGGGTGAGGCTGAGTCTTGATTCGCTGATCCGCCGCGCTGGCCAGAAGTGTCTCCAAGGGGCCGGAAAGAGGCTTGACGTCCTCGATCCGCAAGAAATCTCTCGCCGCACCGGCGACGTCGGCATCCGCAAGTACTGGCTGTGGTTGGGGCCAGACAGACCAGACCAGCAGCGATTCTCCGAGCGCCAGCAGCACGGTAGAGGCAATCAGCACTCGTGCACCCTTTCCACCTCGGACGCCGACAAGCAGAATTGCCAGGAAAAGGCACAGCGTCCCCGACACCCCAGGGACCATCCGGAAACCGACGGGCTCCTCGGCAGCAATGGCGGCGAAGGGCAAGTGGAGGACGTCCTCCGCGTTTGGCCCCGTCTCGACGAGCAGATCGTAGGCGCCCGATCGGTCTGCCGTGTGGGTCCAGCGTCCTTCGGCATCGGTCCGCGACGTGACGATGGCGAACTGGCGGCCGTAAAGCAGGCGTAGGCGCACTCCCTTCGCGGCGCTGCCGTCCTTGTGCCGGACCTGGACCGCGATGGCGCGGCCCGACACCTTCAAATCCGCGTCCAGTTCTTCCGCGGAGGCCGCGAAGGAACTGAGCAGCAGAGTAAGCAGGGCGACAGGTCCTGGAAGGTGCTTCATGCGGCTCCGCTCTCAGGCCTTGCCGGAAAAGTGCAGCATGTCGAGGATGTGCGCCCGCAGTTCAAGGAACCGGGGGCTGGTGCGCTGACGCGGCCGTTCGAGTTCGACGTCGATCACCTGCTCGATGCGGCCGGGACGCGGCGTCACGATGGCGATGCGATCGCTCATGTAGATGGCCTCGTCGATATCGTGCGTCACCAGCAGCATCGTCGTGCTGCGTGTCTGCCAGACGCGGAGGACCTCGTCTTGCATGCGCATCCGCGTGAACTGGTCCAGCGCCCCGAGTGGCTCATCGAGCAGCAGGACTTTCGGGTGATTGACCAGCGCCCGCGCCAGGGCCGCTCGCTGAGCCATGCCGCCGGAGAGTTGATGCGGGTAGACGTTCGCGAACCCGTCCAGGCCCATCAAGCGCATGAACTCCATGACCTCATGGCCGCGCTCGCGCAGAACGCCACGCGCCACCAGGCCGGACTGAATGTTGCCTTTGACGGTCAGCCAGGGGAACAGGTTGGGGTCCTGGAACATCAGCCCGCGCTCGGCGCTCGGCTGAGAAATGGAGAGAGAGCCAACCAGCAATTCCCCTGACGTGGGGGCGTCCAGCCCGGCGATCAGGCGCAGGAGCGTCGATTTGCCGCAGCCGCTCGGCCCGATCATCGACACCATCTCTCCCGCGCGCACCGTCAGGGACATCCCTTTCAGAGCCATGACGGTGGCTCCCTCCGGAGCGCGGAACGATTTGCTCACGCCCCGGATGTGCAGAGAGTCTCCCTCGGTGGCAATCGCCGGCTTCTCCATTGTCATCACCATTTGAGCACTCCCTTCTGCCACTTCAGCAGCCGGTCGCGCACCACGAACAGCAGCGTCATGATGCTGGAGAAGAAGACGGCCATGATGAACAGGGAGGCGTAGACCTTGTCGTACTCCGCAGCGCTTTTTTGCTCCTGGAGATAGGCGCCCAGCCCGGCCTTGACGCCGACGGTCTCGGCAACCATGAGGGTCAGGAACGAGACGTTCAACCCCATGAACAGCCCGATGAAAATGTTCGGCAGGGCCGAAGGGAGCGCGACCCGGAAGATCAGATACCTGCGGTTCGCCCCCAGGGTGCGGGCCACATCGAGGTAGGAAAGGCGAACGTTGGCGATGCCGCTGGAGGTCAGCATGGTGACCGGGAACCAGACGGCGAACGCGATCAAGACGGTGCCAGAGAGGAAGGCGTTGTTGGAGAGCATCATCGCGAGGGGAACCAGGGCCGTCGCCGGAAGCGGGCCAAACACCTTCATGACCGGCACGCCCCAGTAGCGGACGTTCGGGAACCAGCCCATGAGGACGCCGCTGATAAGCCCCAGGCACACACCCGTCGCATACCCGCTGAGAAGCAAGAGCAACGAGGACTTGGTATTGAAGAGCAAGTGCTTCCAGTCCTCGATCATGCCGCCCAGAACCTCGTCTGGGCCGGGGAAGTACGGGTGGGGCATCCAGTTCGTCTTGGATGTCGCGATTTCCCACAAGGTAGTCCAGACCAGCGCCCCAGCCAGAAGCGGTGCGTAATGAAGCACCCAGGGACGGAAGGGTGTCCAGGCCCACTGCGCGAGGGCGAGCAGCACGGAAACCGCGAGCAACCCAGTCAACAAGATGGGATAGGGATGCTGCCAGGGCAGGAGTTTGTCCAGCCAACTCGTGCTCAGGACCTCGCGGACGGGGAGCAGGCGATGGACCAGCAGCGCCACGGGCGCCGCGAGGACCGGCGCGGCCACCGAAATTGTGGCGCGAATGCTCCACGGACGAAGCGGACCAGGAGCCGGACGTGGGTCTTCCGAGACGACGAGGGAACCGGCTTCAAGAGTGTTCGAGGCCAAGGGGCTAGTCTCCCAAAGAGTCATTTCACAACGAGCCGATTGCGAGCCGCGCCCGCAGACGAGCCCCGACTGCTTAAGAGCCGCCTAAGAGCCGCGGGCGCAAGCGGGGGGGGGCGGTAAACAAAAACAACCCAGCACGAGGGCGC
>JBBRIK010000539.1:0-4900 GCA_038221045.1 Gemmatales bacterium | reverse complement strand
AATGTCATGATTGCTTCCGATCAACTCTCTCAGGCGATCCCGTACCGTGTCCTCAAGTGAAGCCAGGGTGGCGAACCTGCCATCAGAGGGCCTGGGACGCAGGAACTCTTCCACCTCCGTTCCCATGCTGGCATTTCCGTTGCCCCGCTCACCAGGGCGAGGAGGAATGGCGAACGGCACTCCCTCAAATTCGCCCATAATCCCCACGGCATCGTTCGGGTCAATCAACCCTGGCACGCTGAGTTCCTCGATGCGATTGACATCGAAATTGATCGGCACCTCGGGATCGAACCCCAGATCATTTTTGTCCAGAAGGACTTTGTCGAAGTGGAATCGATTTTGAAGCCGCAGGAGCGGACCGCTCCCGAAGCGGATGGAGCCGGCGTCCCCCAGACGTACAGCATCTTCCTTGTTCCTGTCAAAGCGAGATCCAAGCGACAACCGGCGGATCACGATCGTCCGGCGAACCGGCTCGACGGAGGGTTTGCCACCTGCGGCGAGCGGCTGTCCCGGCTGAAGCTGCTGGCGTGGTCCCTCCAGAGGTTCGACGAAAACAGGGATCTTCTCAGGGCTGTCGTACATCGCCCAGTGGTCCTTGCGGCCGCGATCGACCTTGAAGCGCTTGTACATCTCCTCGGTTTCGAGGACCAACAGCGACGTGAACGGACTCATCACATAGAGCGACTGGCTCAACTCGACGATGGCCGGCTTGTTCTTCTGCGCTCCCTCCGCGACGAGCCGATCGATTTCGAGGCGGCCCCACGTTCGCGGGAGATAGCCGGCGTCGCGTGTCGGGTTGGCGATCTTCAGTTCGCGCCGGAACGGCTGCCCGGCGACAGTCCCCATGACGACGACGCTCGCCGGCCAATCCTTCTCCGCGCGGCTGGTGCGAGCGACGGCGCACAGTTCCTCACCCTGGGCGAGATGAGTCGTGTCGCTCAGGAACGTCAGCGCCTTCTGGGTATCGCCGATGCGAACGCCAAGCAGACGCGGACTATTGAGCGAGGCGAGAATGTCGTACCCCCGCCAGGAGAGCGGCTCGTCGGGATTGACGTGAGCGACGAGTCCGTCTGTCTTCTCGGCCGCCTGTTTCATGAGGGCGCGGTTCCAGCGCTTGCCGACGCCGATGCCGACGTAACAGGTGGTCTCGGGGAGGAGAGCGAGCAGCCTTTCGACGCGCCGTTCGCCCAGGTGCGGCAGACCGGAACCGACGTGAACGAGATGCGGATTCTTCAGCGGCTTCAGACGTGACGCTGCTTCCGTGAACGCCGCCGCGAGATCGAGTCCGCCGATCAGGTGCGTCTGTTCCAGCTCCGCGACGGCAGCGCGGACGTTGGCCGGCGTCACGGCCTGCGGCTTCGGCGTCAGGCTCCGGATGCGCGAGCCGGCCGTCAGAAGCGTGAAGGTGTCGTCCGGTTCGGCATTCTCCAGCAGGCCGCGGACAATCTCGACCTGAGTGCGGGCCAGCAGCGGATCGCGCTGGGCCGACGACTCGAAGAGGATGACCCAGTCGCGTTTCTGGCGCTTGCGGCTCGACGGTTCTTGCAACTCCGGCCGATAGCGCAGCATAAGGTAACGCTGTCCCTGGTAGTCCGTCGTCGCGAAGCGAACTTGCTCGCCGCCGGTAGTCGCTGAGTCCGTTAACTCCAGAACAACGTCGCGATCGAGCTTGACCTTGCTGGCCGAGGCGGACAGACGCAGATCGCCCTTCTGAGGGTGGGCGGTCAGGTTGTGGCTGGGACTGTTCCAGGCCAGTTTGTCGCCGTTCTTGAGGTTGACGTTCAGCGACCACTCACCCACTTCGTCGAGGTTGTGGCCGGCGGGAAAGCGATAGGTTCTCTTGCCGTCATGGCCGGGCAATTTCTGCGTGTAGCTGAGGAGGATGCGCTTCTCCTGGCGTCCTTCGAGCGGGAAGACGCGCATCTTGAACGTGGTGCCGTCCACCCATTCGAGCAGGGCGGGATCGCGCTGCGTGCGGACGATGCTGTCGAAGATCGTCCGGCCATTGTCGCGTTCGACCATGCCGCCTTCCATGTGCGTCCCATCGACATACATGGCCAACCGCGACAGCGAGGCGTCGGCCGGCAGCGGAAAGTGGAACGTCCCTTCGAGGCGCTGCCATTCGCCATTGAAATACGTCTGATCGATGGTGGTCCGCGCGAAGCCGTCCTCGATGTGGACGTCGATGTGATAGCGGCGCAGGCTGAGACGCATCTCCAGGCCATCGAGACCGCGCGCGACGAGAGCTCCGCCGCCGTAGACGCTGAGCGGAACGAGGGCCTCGTCGCCGGGCAGATCGCGCACCCAGTCCAGGTCGTGGCTGGCGCGAGGAATGGCGATGATCTCCTTCGACCCGGCCATGAGGGCCTGTCCGGCGTGGAGGGTCTCCTCGATGCCGTGGACCTTGACCTGTCCCTGCACGACGAGAACGCGGGTCCCGGTTTCATCGGCGCGAACGTCGAGCCGGGCGGCGTTCGTCGTGATCTCGCGCTTCGGCGTGACGATGACGAACGGCGTTTTCTCTGTGCGCCTGGACGCGGACGTTTCGAGGAAAATCTCGCCTTCGAGGAGGGTCAGTTTGCGCGCGGAGTCGAGTCGAATGCGCGTGTTCTGGTTGAGGGACACGACGCTGTCATCGGGCAGGGCGAACTTCTTCTTCTGACCCGCGGCCGTGTTGGCGCTCTGGCCGGCGGCGAGCTTCGGCAGCGGCTTCGGTGTGACGCGAGGCCGGGGCGTGACGCGGTCACGGGAGCCGGCGGTACCCTTATCGGCGCTGTCCGGGGTATCCTCCGGCGTGTGATCGACGAAGAAGTGCAGGAACAGCGGCGGCAGGACGATGAGCAGCAGAATGGCGGCCGCATTGGCGAAGGCGAGCCAGAGAATGCGCCGCTTCGGATCGGCCAGCAGCCGGCGCTCGGCCGACAGCCGTTCGAGGCGCGAGAGGGTCCGCTCGGCGAAAGCGTGGTCGATCGCTTCGGGCCGATAGGCTTCGCTGATGAGCCGTTCGACGTTCTCGTCAGCGGGCGGGGAAGTTTCGTCGTTCATGATCGCCTCTTCTCCTCGTTCCCACGCTCTGCGTGGGAACGTGTCTTCCGACGCTCTGCGTCGCGTCACTACCTCAGACGACGCAGAGCGTCGAAAAGGCGGTTCCCACGCAGAGCATGGGAACCAGAATGTTCAGGGCGCATCGGTGCGCAGGGTCCGGCACAGGGTCAGGAAGGCGGCGCGGAAGGCTTCTCTCGCTCGCGTCAGCAACGATTCGACAGCCTTTTCGGTGGTGCGTCCCGTGTCGGCCATCTCGCGAACGCTCGCTCCATCTAGGTACTTCGCCTGGAGGGCGTCGCGATAGTTCGGCGGCAACTGCGACATGGCCACGCCGACGAGTTCGCGCGTCTCCTCGCGTACCAGCAGGTCGCCGGCCAGCGGCTCCGATTCGAGGCGCTCGAACAGCACGAGCAACTCGCGGTCCATGCGTTGCCAGAGTTCATCGAGCGACAGGTTGCGGCGATCGCGGCTGAGGACCCGGCTAATCTCGTTGCGGGCCAGGCCGGTGAGCCAGGGAAAGATGTTGTCGTTGGAGCGCTTGGGATCGTACTGATCGAGATGGTTCAGAGCGCGGACGAGCGTTTCCTGAACGACCTCTTCGCAGCGATGCTGGTCCTTGCCGACGCGATAGAGACAGAAGTGATACAGAGGCGCCAGCATCGATTCGGCGAACGTCCGGACCGCCTCGGAATCCCCGCTCAGAGCGCGTCGCCGCCAGTCGCTGTCGAATCGTGGTTGCACCGATCGACCCCTCCCCTGGCGCCGGGTGGCGGTGGTGTCTGTCCTCCCTGTACCTATTACCATGTGAGAGACGAGAAGAAAACCTCTCTCGCTGCTCCGATATTTTTCTCAGCGTGTCGCTCGCTTCTCAGTTCCCAAGTATGAGATCCAGTGTACGCGTCCGGCGGATCACGTCATTGACAGGGTGAGTATCTTGCAGGGGTCGCCCGAACCTCTGGAGATCTGCCATGTCCGAACTCGCGACTGCCCCGGCTGAAGCCCTTCCTCCCGTGCCTCCCTCCGACAGGACTGGAGCCAACGTCTCGAGCGTTTCGTTCTCTCGGGACTTACCGCCGCACCGTTCTGCGCCCCCGAAGGCGTCTCCCTGGCCTCGTTCTACTCCTGCAAGCGACGCCTGACCGCTCCCCGCCCTACCACGGATTAGATCCCTGACGCAGGCTCCGGTCCGCGCCTCCTGCCCGTCCGCCTCCCAGGACCCAGCACCCCGGTCGAACTCGTACTGCCCCGCAGGGTCATCGTCCGCCTTGTGCCGGGCTGTGATCTTGCCTTCGTCCGCTCCCTGGTCTAGGCCCTGGGAGGCACGCCGTGCTGAGCTTCCCTCCTGCCATCAAACTGTGGTATTGCCCTGACCCCGTCGATAGGCGTCTCGGCTTCGACGGCCTGTTCAACCTGGTTTGCTCCCGCCTCAACGCCGCCCCGCTGTCCGGCCACCTGTTCATCTTCCGCAACCGTACGGCCGGCCGCCTCAAGATCCTGTACCGGGGCGGACACGGCCTGTGCTTGTGGTGCCAGCGCCTCGAAGCCGGACGCTATCACTTCCCGGACGCCTGCGCGGATACCACGACGGTCGCCGACCGCACACGCAAGGCACACCTGTGGGGGTGCATCGGCGACGCGGACTTCCCCGAGGTGGTCTTCGACTTCACGGCGGATCACACTGCCAAGGGGCCGCGGGAGTTCGGAAACACGGACGGGGGAAAGATGATAGGAATTACCATCGGTTCCTGCACCTTTTTCGCGCCGACATTGATGGCGAGACCCTCGTTGATGCCGCGGGCGAGAGAGACGCTTCGCCATCCGTCCGCTTCGGTCACGGCCTTGACGCCGGCAACCT
>JBBRIK010000538.1:0-4902 GCA_038221045.1 Gemmatales bacterium | reverse complement strand
CTGTTTGTCGGGAATCACCTGGGCGGAGTTGACTGTGCCGTCGTACTTGTCCTTCGCGACGGCGGGTTCGACGACGCGCAGATAGTCCGTCGAGGCGGTGATGTCGTACCAGGCGCCATCCGCGAAATCGATGATCGCCTTGCCGTTGCGGTTGACGGTGATGATCCGGCCGACCTTGCCGGCGAAACGCTGCAGTTCCGGACGAGACGCCGTTACCTCGACGAATCGATCGAGCCACTGATGTTTCAGGGCCTCGTACTTCTGCTCCGACATCTCCATGACGGCCTCACGCCAGGGCTTCGGGATTCGATGCAGTAGTTCTTATCGGCGTCCGCTCGAACGGCCAGCCGTCTTCTCAAGGGGGGACTCAGCCATTAGGATTCGCGCCGCCGTCCCAGCGAAAGATGAGCGAGCCGAGCTTGCGCCAGAAGCCCTTGCTTCCGCCGCTAGTCCGCGTCTTCTTCCCCGGTTTGAGTCCCCAGTATTCATCGACGACTTTCTCGTCGCGGCCGATGACGACTCGGCCCTCCTTCTTCGTCAGGCGTTCGTAGAGCGTCGCCGCCGTGAAGCCTTGCCACGTTCCTTCCATGATCCGATTGACGCCAATGAGTTCGAGCAGGACGGTGCCACGGATCGGAATCTCGCCCTTGCTCCAGGGGGTCTCCTTGCCGCCAGGGGTTGACACCCCTGGCTATTAACGGGCGCCCCTTCAGGGCGGGCCTTCCGCCCCAACGGGGCGCCCGTCAATAGCCAGGGGTGTGAACCCCTGGCTTCTTCCCGACCAGGGGTTCACACCCCTGGCTATTGGCGGGCGCCCCTTCAGGGCGAGTCTTCAGCCCCAACGGGGCGGCAGTCAATAGCCAGGGATGTGCACCCCTGGCTCCCTAAGACAATCCCTTCGCCATCTCTTCCTTAATCC
The DNA here is from genome assembly GCA_038221045.1 of Gemmatales bacterium. Classification (GTDB taxonomy): domain Bacteria; phylum Planctomycetota; class Planctomycetia; order Gemmatales; family Gemmataceae; genus JBBRIK01. The sequence goes on along the minus strand of JBBRIK010000538.1, from coordinate 3,983 downwards.
GCTCCAGTTCCTCAATCCCGACTGAGAGACGAATCAATCCCTCGCCGATTCCCTGTCTCTTCTTCTCGGCCGGACTGACATAACGATGCGACGTCGAGCCGGGATGACTGCATGTCGTCGTCGTATTGCCGAGGGACGGGCTGAACGGCACTCCTGGCCCCTGACGCAGAAAGCGATTGACCGCTTCGCGTCCACCTTCCAGTTCAAAGCAGAGCATACTGCCGAAGAGCGGCCCTGCCGGCGTGCCAAACATCTTCCCAGCCGCGTCGTGGTCGGGATGCTCGGGCCGGCCTGGATAGACGACTTGAACGACGCCGCGCTGTCCAGCCAGCCACTCCGCCAGCCCTGCCGCATTGCGCGACGCCGCCGTCATTCGCAGCGCGAGGGTATCGAGGCTGCGCTCGGCGAGCCAGCAGTCAAACGGCGGTGACGACAGTCCCCAGATGCTCGACGCCTGCATCACCTGCAAGCGTAAATCGTCGTCGCCGGCCGGGCCGCAAACGACGCCGAGGGTAACGTCGCTATGTCCGCCGACCATCTTTGTGAGGCTCTCCATGACCAGACCGGCACCCAACTCCAGAGGCCGGCAGAGAAGCGGCGTGGCGAAGGTATTATCGACCATGAGCGTGCAGCCGCGGGCCGTTGCGAGCCTCGCAAGGCCGGCAATGTCAGCGAGCCGTAGGAGCGGATTGGACAGCGTCTCGACGAAGAGCAATTTCGCGGGGGGAGCGCCGTCCAGCGCGCCCGCGACGGCATCGAGGTCGGAAGTATCGACAAGCGTGGTCGTGACGCCGAATCGGCTCAGTTCCTGCATGAAAAGTTGCGTCGTTCGACCGTAGAGGCGATGGCTGGCGACGAGCCGATCGCCCTGCTGGACGAGGGCCAGGACGGCGGCGCTGATAGATGCCATGCCGGAGCTGCCGAGAACCGCCCAGCCACCGCCCTCCATGACGGCGAGCCGTTCCGCCAGTCGAACCGCGTTGGGATGATTATCGCGAGCGTAGATGAAGCCTGCCTCCTCGCCCGACATGATGCGGTCCAGCGCATCGAGGTCTTCAAGGCAGTAGACCGAGGATTGATACAGAGGCGGAACGAGGGGCTTGCTTTGTCCGAGGTTCATTTCAGTCTTATGCCCGTTGTCAGTGGTCAGTTGCCTGCCTTATTGCCAGTTGTCAGTTGCCAGCCAGTTGGCGTCACCGCCCAGGGGTTGACACCCCTGGCTATTGACTGTCGCCCCGTTGGGGCTGAAGACCCGCCCTGAAGGGGCGCCCGTCAATAGCCAGGGGTGTGAACCCCTGGTGCGAACTGACGACTGACAACTGACAACTGACAACTGGCAACTGGCAACTGGCAACTGGCAATAAGACGGGCAACTGGCAGATTAGCCATTCAGAGGATAGTCACTGGCCAAAGGACTGAGGACAGGAAAGCGCAGGACGAATAACGTTTTGCCGGGGACGCTTTGAACGAGAATGTCGCCGCCATGCTCGCGCAGGATTTTTCGACTGACCGCCAGGCCGAGGCCGGTGCCGTGCTCGCCCTTGCTCGAATGGAATGGCTGGAAGATGTTCCCTACCTCATCGGCCGGGATGCCGACGCCGTTGTCGAGGATCAGGATCTGAACCCACGAATCCGCCGAGTCCTGGCTGGCTTCCAGCGACGTTTTGATGCCTACCTGCGGATTATTGCGATCCTCGACCGCATCGAAGGCATTGCTCACGATGTTCAGGACCGCCCGATGAATCGCCTCGGGATCGACCTGACAGATCGGGACCTCGCCCAGCCGGGTCTGCAAGCGGATGCCTCGCGCGTGCGCCTGCGCCTTCATCAGATCGACGATGTCGGTCACGAGCGCGTTGACGTCAACGTTTTCGACTTGTGGTTCGCGGTCCTTCGAGAAGCTGAGCATGTCCTTGACGAGATCGTGAATCTTCGCCTGGTTCTTCGCGACGATCTTCCAGCCCTGCTTGACCAGTTCTTCGTCGAGTTTGCCCTCGATCAGACCCGCATCGATAATCTCGCCGCCCGTCTTGAGTCCCTGAAGGATGTTCTTGATGTGATGAGACAGCACCGCCACCGTCTGACCGACGGCGGCCAATCGCTCGGATTGGACCAGAGCCTCGTGATACTGCGTGTCCTCGACGGCCAGGGCGGCCTGATGGGCGATGGCGATGGCCAGCGAGAGACTGTCGGCAGTGAACTTACCGGTCGGCACGGCGGAGGCCGGGTCGGGGGAGACGAGGGCGGCCGTGACGATGTCCCGCGGACTCGAATGCGTATCGAGATAGAGGACACCAAGGGTCTCGTGCCGGCCCTTCATTGGGACGCAAATGACCTCGCGAATGCCGTGACGGACGATGCTCTGCGTCGTGTTGAAGCGTTCGTCTTGCATGACGTCGGACACGAGGATTCCCTGCTTCTCGCGCAGGACGTATTCCATGATGGTTCGGCTGACAGGGATCTTCTCGGCCGACTCGGGCGTGATGCGCCAGCGAACGGCGCGGGGCTGGAACTGGCCGTTGTCGCCCTGCCTGAGCATGACGCAGCCGCGATCCGCTTCGAGGGCGCGGAAGGTCAACTCCATGACGCGATCGAGCAGGTCGCCGATGTCGGGAATCAGGCTGACGGCCTGGCTCAGCTCGTAGAGGGTGCCGAGGTTGGTCAGCAGTTTGTTGGCGAGCGTCCCCTGAATCTTTTCGGGATGGGCGAGGATTCGGCTGCCTTCGCCCTCGCCCACGGTCTTGATGATGGCGCTGGAGAGTTCGACGTCCTGGCGTGTGATGAGGCTGATCTGCTCGGCGAGGTCGCTGACCGGCTGGCTGCCGCTGCGCCCGCCGCTGACGACGAGGAGCGTCTGTCCGATCTGGAGTTGGTCGCCGGGCGAGAGGGCGTGTTCGGCGATCTGATTGTTGTTGACGTAAGTCCCATTCGCGGAGCCGACGTCGCGGACATGATAGCGTTTGGCGTCGGCGTCCTTGAAGAACAACTCGGCGTGCCGGCGTGAGACTTCCGTATCGTTGAGGCGAATCTGATTGACGGCATCACGGCCAATGCTGAGAAGGGGACCGGACAACTCGAATTGTTTGCCCTCGTCGGCACCCTTGATGACGATCAGCTTGAGCCGTTCTCCGCGTTCCATTGTGCTATCTGTGTCGCCTCCCCGATCGGAAATCGATCTTTACCGTAGCGATGATGCCCGCAGGCTGTCAAGCGAAAACGACCGAGATCAGTCCACCCTCCTGGAAACGATGCCGCCGAATGGCGTGCGGATTGCAGTACTGAAGAGCGTGCTGGTTGGGACTCATTTTGTAGGACGTTGCGGGGCCACAGTCGTGAAAACGAAGCATCGTGTGGAGACAGAAGACGGAGAGGGCTTTCGCGCTTCCGTCGATCATCACTACTCCAGGGCCGTGCAGTACGATTTTTTCGTCCCCACGAAGCTCTGGGCCGTCCCGGACTCGTCTTGACTGACTGTCACGCGGACGACTCCTGACGGCGGAATAACTTCTTGCCGCTTGCGGCGTAGCGGGCAGTTCGCTACGCCGCAAGCGGCAAGAAAGAGGACGGAGGTAGCCATGAGAGCGGACTTCGAGAAGGCGTATGAGGAGGTCCGATCCTGGGCCGCGTCGCATGGCATTGAGGTTCGCCTGGAACAGTTGCCGCCGGAAAAAGCCGGCGAGTTCGATGGGCTGACCGCGAGGATGAACGTCAGTTATTCCGCGGAGGAGAGGGTCTACTACCTGGCTCATGCGCTGGGCAGCATCGTGCGTTGGAGCCTGTCGCGTCCGAACGTCCAGGGGATGTTCGACGAATTGCGATCCGCCAAGAAAGTGGACGATGTGACTCGACTTGAGCGAGCCATTTCAGGCTATCGCGCTTTCGAGACCGAAGCCTCGGAGTTGGGCGTCTGGCTGCTGGCCGAGTTGGGTCACCGCCATGCGATCCCTTCGTACAGCAACTTCATGGCGGCTGACCTGGAGGCC
>JBBRIK010000537.1:0-4904 GCA_038221045.1 Gemmatales bacterium | reverse complement strand
GGCTTGTCGGGATTAGCGAGGAGTGTCTAAAATTCCTCAATCTTCCCAGACCTGAAGCCGATAATGAGAGTAGTTGGTGAGTCTCTGAGCGGCTGAACACTCACCCGCGAACGCCTGAACGTCAACTTCCCGTCATGGACGAAGGGCGGATTGATTCGGACGAACCCTATCTGTTACGATGTGCAGTCGTGGCGGCGGACAACCGCATGTCTTCTGCCCCACGGCAGTGGAGACCCTATCATGTTTCAGCACGGCGCGACCTGTCTGAAAGGCCCTCGTTCCCGCAAACGTACCCAGTGGCGGCGACCCATCGAGAATCAGGATGACCTCTCGTTCCGCGCCGACCTGGTGGCTCGCATCCGTCGCGAGATCGCCGAGGGAGTTTACGAGACCGAGGAAAAGCTCGATATCGCCCTGGATCGCCTCCTCGATCGACTCGAGAAGGAATGACCCAATCGGCCCGAAGCACGGGCGTGGGGACCCAGTTTCCCGCGCCTGCGCTTCGGGCTGGTATCTCCCCACTTCTCTTTCTACAATACTAATCAAGAATCATTATTGATAGGAACCTATCCCGGTAGGTGACGCCAGCCAGGCGAACCCCAGGGGAGAGGAGACGCCATCGTGGAGTTGCACGCCGTCCCCGTATCGCAATCGACGGAAGAGAAGTTTCGAGAATACCTGGCCAGCCGTCCGCGCCCGCAGCGCTACACCAAGCAGCAGCGCGAGATGGTCCGCTACATCTTCACACAGCACGAACACTTCGATGCCGATACACTCTGCGAGGACATGCGCCGCGCGGGCCTGGACGTCAGCCGGGCGACGGTCTACCGCACCTTGCCCAAACTGGTCGAGGCCGGCTTGCTGAGGTGTCTCGAAACAGGGCCGCGCAAGCGCTACGAACACGACTACGGCTATCCCGAGCACGAACACATGCAGTGTACCCTGTGCAGCAAGATGATCGAGTTTCAGGAGCCACGGCTGGAGGCGTTGATCCGCGATGTGTGTCGGGCACACAAGTTCCAGTTTTCGGGACACAGCTTCGTCATGCGCGGCATCTGTGCCGACTGCAATCGAAGCCGTGTCCCGAAGCAACGTCTGGGTCTGATCTGAGGTGTCAGTCATCGCTTCGCGGATCTCTCAGTGGACGATAGCGTGGCTGCAGCCATCGAGTAAGCGGCATTTGACAACTGGTAACCCACATTACGCATAATGTACAAATGATCAAAATTCTAACTCATTGCACTGCAAGGAGATGTAGCTCTATAAGTGTTCAAGTTTGCATTACTTAACTCTTTTGTCCACTACTTTTCCCTCGCTGTAACCAGTTTATCCGCAATAGGTTACGCGCCTTACGCGGAAGGTGGGTGGTAACTCCCCTTGATTCCTCATCTCATCGAGTTATAAGCCATCCTGCAACGGCCTGCGGGGGCGAGATGCTCCGCGCAGTTTCGCCGTGATGATTTTCGACCCGGCAAGGATATTCGCATGGACGCGTCCGGTGACAGGAGAATCCGCACGGATCATCCCCTGTTTCCCTGGCTGCTCGGTCTTGCCGCGCTGATTTTGGCCGCTCTCAGCGCCCTGCCCTATGCCGGAAGTTGGAACGACGGCAGTCGCCTGGCAGCCGTCGAGTCGCTCGGTGATCGCCGCACCTTCGCGATTGACGACTCGATCTTTTGTCGGCCTTCCGCCGATTCGCTCGCGCGCGGCTGTCCTCCCTATCGCTCCGCCGACCTGCTCGCACACGGGACCCGCGACAAACTGTTCATCGACGGCCACTTCTATTCCGACAAGCCGGGGTTGATCTCGCTCCTCATGGCCGGACTCTACAAGGCAGAGCAGTTGCTCGGACTGCCCTCCGCGCGCGAGCGCCCGGATCTGTTCTGCTGGACGCTTACTCTGGCGACTTCCGGGCTGGCCTACGTCGTCAGCCTGCTCGCCTTGCATCGTCTGGGCCGGCTTTTCCAGTTGCCGCCGGCCATGCACTGTCTCTGGCTTGCCAGTTTCGCCCTGTCCACCTTCGCTCTGACTTACACGCGCCACGTCAACAACCACATCCTGCTGCTCGCGGTCTTGCTGCTCACCTGCGTTCAGCTAGTGCGGCTGGCGCGGGAGTGCGAGGAAGGATGCGTCTCGTGGTGGCGTCTGGCAGGGCTAGGGACGCTGGCGGGACTCGGCTTCAACCTCGATCTGGGCAGTGGGCCGCTGTTCGCAGCTGGCCTGTTCGTCGTCGTCGCCTATCGCTGTCGCCGTCCCGGACCCGTGTTCGTCTTCTTGTTGACAACCGCTCCCTGGGTCATCGCGGGAATGGCGATCAATTACAGCATTGGCGGCGTCTGGAAGCCTGTCAACATGGTGTCGGAATATATGAACTGGCCCGGCTGTCCCTTCACGCCCGAGAACATGACTGGCTTCTCGCGGCATGGTCCCTTCCACTTTTTGGTCTACTCCCTGAGCCTGCTGTTCGGCAAGAAAGGCGTCCTGATCCACAACCTGCCACTGCTTCTGGCTCTGCCCGCTCTGGTGCGAGTGCTGCGCCGCTCGACGGCTCATCGGCCCGAGTTGGTCTTCGTCCTCGCCTGGTGCGCCGCTTCCTGGCTGATGTATGCCGTGTTGTCGAACAACTCCGGGGGCGCTTGCTGCTCCATCCGTTGGTTCGTCCCCTTTCTCGGCGCAGGCTATTTCTTGCTGGCGGTCCACCTGCGCGACTGGCCTGCGTCTCGGCGAGCTTTCGTGGTCCTCAGCCTGGGCGGAGGTCTCCTGGCCGGCCTCATGTGGCGGGCTGGGCCATGGACGCTTCACATGGTGCCTCTGCTGTGGCCCATCGTGGTGATGGCCCTTCTTGGCTGGGGATACATTGAAGTACGGCGCTTCCAGGGCGAGCGGACCCGCAAGCCTTACACACTCATGTCCCCGCTCGCGCCGGACGCAACAAGCAAGAAGCACGCTGCCTGAAGCAAGCCAGCGGCAAAATCGCTACAGGACACTCGAACAGGCCACCCACGAGGGGCAATCCGGAGAAGTGGGAGAATCTGGGGAGGGAACGACGGTCCCACCAATTATAATGGGACTGGCGGATCGTCTCCTCGGAGTCCGCACCTTCGCCGGAAGGAGCCATCGTGAGCGCCTCGCATCGTGCTGCCGTGTGTCTCCTGTTGACATTGTCGGCCGTCCTCGCTCTCGGCCAGACCTCGCCGACCGCTCCGCGCGAGGAAATGAAACTGCCCGCCGACGCCATCCTCGTCCTCTTCGACAAGGCGAATGACGCCCTCCGCGCCCTGCCGCAGTTCTACGTTCTCACCCCCAAACACTACGCGACGATTGTCGCCGAGATCGATCGGCTCAACAAGCAACTTGAGGCCCGTCAACCATCGGCGATTTCTACCTGGCGCGTGACCGGCAAGGTCAAGGGGACCGTCGTTGATCTCAAGGCCGTCTTCTCTTTCGTCACCCCTCGCGATCGGTCCACAGTCTCTCTTGGTTGCGCGCGGGCACAGCCGACCGCCGTCACGCTCGACGGCAAGGTGCCATCCCTGTCTCTGGGGACAGAAGGCCTGCTGCTCGAAGTCGAATCCGCAGGCAAACATGAGGCCGTCGTCGAAATGCTCGTGCCGCTGCGCGAGTTAGCGCCGCCCGGTCCACCCGCGCGTGCGGGACTGCCCGCGGAACCGTTGCAAGGCTTCGAGGTCGATCTGCCGCTGACGCCGGTTACCTATGCGGAACTGGACCTGCCCGGCGGACTCAAAGCGCTGGAGGTCAACGATCAACCGCTCAACGAAACGCTGACTTTGGCAGGCAATCGCCTTGCCGGACCGCTGGGGCGAGCCGGCCGGCTCAAACTGTCGTGGAAGGCGGCTCAGGCGCTGGCGGCCCCGCAGGCCCTCTTGACGGCACGAGGCCGAATTACCGTAACCCTCAAGGAAGGGCAGGCCGTTACCGAGGCGGACTTGACGCTCCAGGACCTGGGCCGAGCCGCCCGCGATTGGCTGCTCCAGGTGCCGGAACGCGCTCAGGTGCGCCTGCTCAATCAAACGGACCGCGAACGGCTCCGCGACGAGATTCAAGGCAGTGAGTCAGCCGATGGCCGGATCACCATTCCACTCGCCTCGCCCTCCGGCGAGGCGCTCACAATTCGCATCACCATCCGCCGGCTGCGAGGCAACGGCCCGGTCCCGGTCGGGCCATTCGCCGTGGTGGGTGCCGCCATGCAGAACGGCACCCTGTTGGTGAAGGCGGACCCCGATCAACGCATCCTGTGCAAACCCTTTCAGCCGGCGCGGACAGGCTTCACCGTCGAGCCTGCGAGGCTCGATGAGCGAGGGCCGGCTCCCGCCGACGCTGTCGCCGCCTTCCAGTACTCGTCGCGGGGCGGCAGCGCTCGGACCGAAGTTCGCGATCCCTGGTTTAATCTCGACGTCGATTCGATTCAGGGACTGCTCGACACCAGGATGACACACACGGTTAGCCTCGGACCCAATGGTCCGTCGGACTGGCGGCTGACGACCGACCTCGACGTGACGCCTCTCCGCGCCGAAGTCACTCAACTGGAACTGGACTGGCCCGCGCCGTGGCATCTGGATCGCACCCGAGGTCCACGGGCGACCGGAGCAGCTGTCCGCTTCAAGGCGGACGTCGCAGGCCGGCTGCTCAATCTCGAACTGGATACCGACGCTCTCAAACCATTCAAGCTGACCCTCGAAAGTCTGGCAGCCGAGGTAGACGTGCGCAGCGGGGCCGTCGCCCATGTCCCGGAGTTCCTCTCTTCCGCGATCTTCAAGTTGCCCCGGCCGAGACCGCCGAGTGCCAGAGATCGCGGCAAACATGAGATCGTTTTCAACCTGCCCAACGAGTTCGACCTGCGTGTGCCGCAGCCGCTGAATCCCGGCCTCGAATTGATCGAACAG
>JBBRIK010000536.1:0-4911 GCA_038221045.1 Gemmatales bacterium | reverse complement strand
ACGGGTTGCCGCTTGCGGCTTTGCGGGCTGCCCGCTAAGCCGCAAGCGGCAAGAAAGCGGGAAGTTATTCCACCGTCGGTCCTTAGCTGGGAAGAAACCTGTCAGAACCAGAATGGAGTGAACACGCGATGAATGAAGCGATTCCTGGGCGGGAACTGCCGGTCCTGAAATGGGAGGACGTCGCCTGTCCCCTCTGTCATGCTCGCAACGAGGAACTCGTGTTTCCTTACACGAGCGAACCGGATGGCCACACGTTTCGACTCGTACGCTGCCGCCTCTGTCAAATGTGCTACGTCAACCCTCGCCCCGACGCCCACAGCATTCAGTGGTACTACCCTGAGGACTACGAACGCTATCAGACCGGTGACTCGACCCCAAGCAATAAGACGTCCCTGTGGACCAGAATGCGAAGACACTTGCTGACGAGGTTTCGCGGCTATCCCGACCAGGGCGGTCCCCTCTGGGAGCATGCTCTGGCTCTACTCCTTTACCCCTGGCTGGGGCCAACGAAGCATTCACTGCGCGCTCTCCCCTTTTCCGGTAAAGGTAAACTGCTCGATTACGGCTGTGGTGGGGGGTGGTATGCCTATCAGATGAAACAGCTGGGCTGGGACGTGACTGGCATGGATTTCAGCGAGCATGCCGCAAGGCAGGGACGGGAACGCTACGGGATTCCGGTCCATGTCGGGACAATCCCTCATCCCGCCATCGAGCCTGAAAGCTTCGACGTCATCAACATGGGTGCGGTCCTCGAACACGTTCACTCGCCGCACCAGGTCATCGAAGCAGCCAGTAAGGCTCTTCGGCCGGGCGGGTATCTGGTGGTAACCGTACCTAATATCGCAAGTTGGACCATCAAGCAGTTCGGCAAGCAGTGCTGGCATGTCGATATTCCGAGGCATCTGCTCCACTTCACTCCCCTCACACTGCGACGGCTGCTCAATACGCACGGTCTGGAAGTGCAAACGCTGACGATGCCATCTCGAGTCGGCTGGATGAGACGCACTTGCCGCATGGTTCTCGCCAATCCGCACCTGTCTCGGAAACAGCACTGCCTGGCCCGTGTCATCGACTTCCGATTCATTCGCGAACCTCTGACTCGCTGGACGACCTGGACGAAACAGGGAGACGCCCTGCTCGCCCTGGCCTATCGTCCTCGACGGGCTTCATTGCTGCGTGCCAGCGCCTGAACGCAGTGCTTCAAGCAGGATGGCTTCAAAGGGATGCGGAAAGCGCTTGACCATCCGAATCGGCGCTCCACAGTTAGTCTCCCCCCGGCGTCTTCATGAGCAGGGCCGCAAGGCTGGCGTTGACCAGGGTGACGAGGAACCCAACGAACAACGCTCGCCAACCGAGCCGGGCCAGATCGTGCCGGCGTTCTGGGGCTATCCCGCCGATGCCTCCGAGCTGAATCCCGATCGACGCGAAATTGGCGAAGCCCGTCAGGGCATACGTCGTGAGGATCCGCGCTTCCGGACTCATCACGGCCGCATACTTCTCCTGATAGGAGGTGAAGGCCACGAACTCATTGAGCACCAGTTTCGTTCCCAGCAGGTCGGCCACGCGCGGGACGTCGTCGCCGGTCACTCCCATCAACACGGCGACCGGCGCGAATATCGCGGAGAAGATCTTTGACAGCGACACGTCCCCGGGCAGGAGTCCCAGCAGCGCATTCACAAGAGCTATCAGGGCGATGAAGGCAATGAGCATGGCAGCGACGTTCAACGCCAGTTTCATTCCCTCGGAGGCCCCCGATGCGGCAGCGTCAATGACGTTGGCGTGTCCCTGGTCCGCGACGGTTTTGACGTTCCCTGTCGTTTCCGGAGTCTCCGTCTCGGGAAGGACGAGTTTGGCCATGTAGAGACTGCACGGCGAGGCCATGATGCTCGTCGTCAAGATCGCGACGGGATCGGCCCCCATGCCGATGTAGACCGCCATCAGCCCACCCGAAATGTGAGCCATGCCGCCGACCATGAGCGCGAGCAATTCCGAGCGCGTCATCCGGGCCACATAAGGCTTGACGATCAATGGCGCCTCGGTCTGTCCCATGAAGACGTTCGCCGTCACGGAAACCGTCTCCGCGCCGCTGGTCCGCATCAGATAGCGCATCACTCGTGCGACTACCGCCACAACCAGTTGGAGGACGCCGAAGTAGTAGAGGACTGAGAAGAACGATGAGACGAAGATGATCGTCGGCAGAGCCGAGAATGCGAAAATGAATCCCTTCTTCTCACCGAAGACTTCATTCATCTTCGAGGGGTTGGCGAGTTCCCCGAAGACAAAGTACGCCCCCTTCTCGGTGAACGACAGAAACTGTTTGACTCCCGCGCCGATGTTCTGAAAGAGGATTCGACCGTACTCGAGTTGGGTGACGAACAGGGCCAGGCTCAGTTGCAGGACGAATCCCCAAATGAGCGTGCGCGGATTGACCGCTCGCAAATTGGACGAGCAAAGCGCGGCCAGGCCGATGAAGCAGACCACGCCGCAGGCGGCCTGAGCTCGCGAGCCAATTCTCCCCTCGGTCAAGAATGCGAACAGACCGAGCAGGATTATCCCGGCGGCTATCCCCACCCGCCAGGAGCGAGGCGTCGGCCGAAGGGCAGGGACAACGGCAGGAGTGGAGGTCTCAGTGCTCATGGTTGGTCGGATTTAGAGTGTCCAGCATCCCCATGTCTGAGCTGTTGACCTCTCGTCTCCAGGATTGATCCGGTCCCTTCCATGATCCGGCTCGCCGCTTCGACGGGTTCCAGCTACTTTCAAGATCATATGAGTTTCACGCGAAGGAGCAGTCTCATGAAGTGTGCGAGTCTCGTTCTGCTACTGCTGGGAATCCTGACCGTCTCCCGAGGCGACACGCCGAAGCCGCCCGCGACCGCCAACGAGCCGCGACCGCCAACGAGCCGCGACCGCAAGGGAGCGGCTTCTTCAAACAACCGCTCCCTTGCGGTCGCGGCTCGTTGTGAAACCAACGCTAGGCCGCCTGCTGAAGGTCGGTCGTTCGTTCCTCGGAGGGCGTTTCCGTCGCGCGGGCGGAGCGGATTCGTTCGATGAGCCACATCGCTGCATAGCCACCCAGGAGCGCCATCGTCCAGACGGACGAGTAGCGATAGCGGACATTGACGTGCGTGACGAGGTAGACAAGGCTCGGAGCAAACAGCACGAGGGTGAAGGGCCACCGCTGCGGATGTCTCTGAACGAAGAGCAATACCAGGCCGGCCAGACACGCGACTGACAGGCCCCACGCCGCGAGGCTTCGAGGCCAACGCGCCGACAGGGCCGGGTTCCACGTCGAGACGGGCGGGAACCAGTACAGGACGACGCGATACATCGTCAGACGCGCGAAGTCGCCGGGATGCTCGCGAATCCACGTCTTCGCCATGTCTCCCTTTTCCTTCATGTAGGCCAACTCGCCGATGTCGCGGGCGCGCTGCTTTTCGCGCGGACTGTTGAAGGGATGAGGCCAGGCATAGGGATCGTTGGGATGGGTGTAAGGGATGGTATAGGTGTGGCCGTCCGCTTCGGGATTGTTGCCTATGTACAACTCGAGACCGAGATTGCTGCGAAGAGGAACGAAGCCGCCCAACTCGACGAAGTTGCGATAGATCCAGGGAGCGATCATCACGGCGCTTATTCCCGCAATCGTCAACCCGGCCCGGAACACTTCTCTTCTCTGTTCGCGCTTGAAGTAAAGGTCTCCGAGCAGTGCGAGACCGACGAAGACGATCAGTTGGGGGGCGGTCAGCGCGGCGATGCCGGTCAGGACCGCCAGGAGGATGACTCTTCCCCTATGCCGCCATCCGTCCTCGCGCAGTCTCAGCCACAGCGCGAACATCACCATGTTCAGCAGGACGGCGTAGACCGTCTCCTGCCGGCCATAGGTTTCGATGAAAATGTGGAAGGGATAGACGGCAAGCACAACACCCGCGATCACTCCCGCCCCCTGGGACAGACCTGTCCGCCGGGCCAGCCACGGGAGCAACGCAATCCCGAACGAGCAGACGATCGTGGCGAGCAAGCGCTGGGCCGTGACTGCGGCAGGCGAATCGACGCCGAAGGTGTAATGGAGTCCGGCAAGCATCGCTGTATAGAGCGGCGGAACATGCGCCGTCGCTCCGGTATTCTTCCCGAAGGCGTTGGCGAGCCGTCCTTCGCGCGCCCAGGTGATGGCGGCTTGCTCGACCTCGACATGGGATGAATCGTGGATCTTGTCCATTCCGAACAGATAGACAAGACGAAGTCCGAGCGCGAGGAGGAAGATCAGAAGGGCCTGGACGAACAGGCTGCGAGGAATAAAGCGGCGCATGGAGGAGTCCTTTCCTGGCGGCGCGGGACGAAGGAGAAGGATGCATTATCAACGGCGCGGAAAGAGCGTCAAGACAGACTGTCGAGGGGAAGGAGGTTGCTTTGGAATTTGGCATGCTTGTCGTTTCGCGCTCCTGAGTTATAGCGACCGGCCAGCGAAGGAACTTCCTCTGAAGCGATTGGGAAGACCGGGAGAGGTGCGCAATCTTGCCGAGGTTGAAGGGCTGGGGAAGATTCTCTAGGCTCAGTATATCGGTGTCGAGATGCAGGCGAAGGCTGACTGCTTCTTGAACCCTCCCCGATGAACCGGCTCTTCATCAGAGAATGAAAATCCAAGAGATGATCCACGGTAGGAATACGGTATGCCCACCACTTTCAAATGCGAAGGATGCGGCCAGGAGTTGATTGTCAAGGATGAGATGATCGGCCAGTTGGGGAAGTGTCCGAAGTGTCTCTGCTTGCAAACGTTTCTTTCCCTGGAAATCCCTCCAGAGCCGGAGCCGGAGCCTGAAATCCCCTTTGCCAGTGTTGCCCCACCCCCCGAAGTACCCGTGGCTCAGGTTCCGCTGGCCGAGATTCCCGTCGCCGCGGTTTGGAGAATCGAGGAGG
>JBBRIK010000535.1:0-4919 GCA_038221045.1 Gemmatales bacterium | reverse complement strand
CATGGGCTCAGGGTCGAAGGATATCCACTCTCCCCCACCTTGATCTTGCGGGGAACTGTGTCCTTCACATGCCGGACTTCAACTCCGTGCCGGCCTCGGCTGCACGCAACAGTTGGGAGATCTTGCTCTCCTTTGAAGTCCTCTTGTGCTTCCGGTAGATCTCGCACAGGTCCAGAAGCGTCAGCCCGTCTTTGCGCCGGGCGTGCGGATCGGCGCCGGCCTGGAGCAGGAGTTCCACAACGCGGGCGGTGAGGGCGACCATGAGGGGCGTCTCGCCTTCGGTGTTCCGCGCACCGAGATTCGGTCCCCTCTCCAGCAGGGCCTGAACCAACGTGGGCGTGCCGTAGGTGGCTGCGTAGTGCATCACACTGTCACCGGTGCGATCGGCCGCGTTGACGTCCGCACCAGCCTTCAGCAGCGTCTTGAAGAGTGGCAGGAGTTTGTACAGGACGGCCACCATCAGGGGCGTTTGCCGGTCCCCGTTGCGCTCATCGACCGGAGCACCCGCCGCGAGTAATGCCTTCACCTTCTTGCGGTCCCCCTTCTCAATAGCCTTGTGAATGCTCATGGTCTGCCCTTCACCCGCCCGCGAGAAACGACCCGACTCGCGTGGACTCGCTCGGCCATGAAGCCGGCAGTACTAATCCCGAAGGACGTTCGCCTTCGGGAGGGACTTGCGAAATTCGACACCTGGGTGCCGTTCAGGGCAAGGACCTGGAGGCCCTTGTGCCTGCTGAGGTGTTCGAGGGCCGTGTCGGTGACGCGCGAGTGACTCAGTGAGATCCACCGTAATTTCGTCGAGGCTTCGAGAAACCGGAACCCACGCCCCTGAATGGCGTGGGATTCCAGATCGAGCGCCTCCAGCCCTTCCAGCCCGCGGAGAAAGTCGAGGTCGTCGTCTTTCAGCTCCCGGACCGCCGGAAAGTGGAACCGGCTCAGATCGATGGAGTGGATCGAGAAGGCTTCCGCGGGGAGTGAGGCCTTCTCACGCAGGAGTTCTCCCGGCGTGCCTCCCCGGAGTGGCGTGACGCCGACGCCGCCTCCCAGGACAAGGATCGCCTCGGGGGCCTTGCGGTTGACTGCGGCCGGGTTGACGGGCGGTGGCGAGGTGTCCTTCCCCACCCGCTCCTTCGGCTCGTCCGGATCGATGTCGGCTTTCTGTCCGGTATTGATGTGAATGAGGTAAACCCCCGTCGCCGTCAGGGCCGCGACGAGGAATGCGAGCCCGGTGAGGATTCTCCGCCGACGCGGTAGCGGGAGGCCGGGAGGCAAGGTCGTGCTGGGAACGTTTCCTGCCTCGATCGCACGGATCGCCTCGATCACCGCTCGGGCCGACGGGGGGCGGTCCTGAGGGTTCTTGGCGAGCAGATGCATGATGAGGTCCGACAGAGCGGGCGGCACCTCCGGTTGAACCCGGCAGGGCGGCGGCGGGTCGTCCAAGGACAGGGAGGCAAGGACGGCCAGAGTGTCAGCGCCCCTGAACGGCATTTCGCCGGTGGCCAGGCGGTAGAGCACGCAGCCGAGGCTGAACAGGTCCGCCCGCGCATCGATGGAGCCGCTGCGCGCTTGTTCCGGTGCCATGTAAGCCGGGGTGCCCACAATCGCCCCCGCCTGCGTGAGTGTCGCGCGGTCCGCGGCGGCACGGGCCAGGCCGAAGTCGAGGATCTTGACGCGGGAACGGCTCCCTTCCAACCAGACGTTGGCGGGCTTGATATCCCGGTGGATCAACCCGCGCTCGTGCGCGGCGCCCAGCCCCTCCGCAATCTCCCGGCCCACCCTCAGCACCTCGGAGATGGGCAATCGGCCAGGCCGCTTCATCCGGTCGTCGAGCGACTCTCCCTTGAGGAGCGGCATGGCGAGGTAGGGTACGCCATGGTCCTCACCGACCTGGTTGATATGGACGATGTGGTCATGTTCGACGGCGGCCGCGGCGCGCGCCTCGCGCAAGAATCGCTGTCGGGTCTCGGGGCTGGCCGCCCGGGTTGGCAGCATCGCCTTCAGCGCCACGCGGCGATCCAGATGGGGATCCTCGGCCTCGAAGACCACCCCCATGCCGCCCGCGCCCAGGACGCGCAGCACTCGGTACGGTCCGAGCCGCCCGAGTTCATCCGATCGCTGAGGCGGGGCCAGGAAAGTGTAGCCGACCTCCGTTGCGTTCGTCCGTTCCACCGCTGGGGGGATCACCTCCTGGTTGAGCAGGGCCTCGGTGGGCGGACTCTCCTTCTTCAGCCCTTCGACGGCCTGGCTGCAGCGACCGCACCCTTCGAGATGCCTGGCGAGGACCCCCGCCTCCAGGTCGGGTAGTTGGTCGAGCATCCACCGCCGCAGGACCTCACGGTCGGGACAGGTGAGAAGGCCTGACATGGGACACCCCTGGGACGATTGCGGAAGGATGAGAAAGGGGTGCGCAGCGCGATTAGCAGAAGCGCCCTCCCGTCAAATCGTACCTTCTCGTCATGACGCCGTCGAGACGGTGGTGTTGAGCAGAACGCCTGCTGACGGAGAGTTATGGTTCCGATGGAATCAATCTGCGTCATCAGGAGACAGTGTCCGCTCCGAAGGACTGAAATAGGTATCACGAACTGATAGCCACGCTGCCCGTTCGTCGCCGCTGGCGGTTTCGCGGAACACCGCCACGCCTCAAGCGGCAGAGGGAGGTTCGTAGCGCTCGCGGAGCCGGCGGGCGGCCTGGCCCAGGCTGCGGAGCTTCAGATACGCTTCCTCCAGCGGCACCTCATGGTCCTTGCCCGGAGCGAACCCGCAGTCGGGATTGAGCGTCAGCCGTTCGGGAGCGACGTGCGCCAGGGCCTTTTCCACGCGCTCGACGACGCGCTCCGGCGGCTCGATCTCGGCAAAGCGGACGTCGAGACATCCCAGGCCGATGCGCACCGTCTGGGGCAACTCCCGCAGCACGGCCATGTCGCCCGCCACGGGGATGCTGAACTCCAGCAGGAGCATCTCGACTTTCAGCCGGCGCAGATGAGCGAGCAGCGGCTCGTAACCGCCCTCGGCCCCCCAGCCGCGCCGGCCCCAGTTGCGGCGGCACAGATGGACCGCCAGCGTCACTCCCTCGACTCCCTCGACAATCTGATTGATCCAGTCCACGGCCCGTGTCATCTCGGCCTCGGGGTCGGCGAACTTCGCGCGCACTTGCGGATCGACCAGGACGCAGAGGTGCGGCTCGTCGAGCTGGATGATATCGACGCCGGCTTCGCGGATGGCCAGCAACTCCTGACGCAGGACGGGAACGAGGGCCTCGCAAAAGTCCTCGCGCGTCGGATAGGCGTCCTTCGAGTGGGCCGGCTCCCACATGCGCTGACCGAGCAGATAGGGAGAAGGAAGACACATCTTGACCCGGCGGTCGGTGTTCTGGCGGAGGAAGCGAGCCTCCTCGGCGATAACGCCGGGCCGGAGCGGCTTCATCCGTTCGGTGACGACCTGGTGATAGGCGAACGTGTCGCGCTGAATCCAGCGGAAGCCGGACATGATCTCGGCGACGACATCGACATACGACTCGCGCCGCCATTCGCCGTCGGAGACGATATCGATGCCGGCCTGTTCCTGCATGCCGATGACGTAGCGGACGGCATCGTCCATGTGCCGTTGCCAGGCGGCATCGGCAGTGCCGGTGCGCGAGCCGGCCGCGAGAAGGTCCTTGATGTACTGCGGCCGGGGCATGCTGCCGACGACCGTCGTGGGAAACAGAGGAAGAGGAGCAGCCATGATACGACCTCCAGGGAGAGCGGAACCAGGTTCTGCCCAGGATCGTAACAGGCTCGGGACCGCTTGAGAAGCACCTGAGTGCCAACGGCTCTCCGGTGGTTCCAAAACTTGAGGTCCGAGGTGCGCTCAAGAGGGCATGGGACTGCCATTCGTGGCAGGAACGGCTGTTTTCACGGGCAAGAAAAGGCGGCGCGAACCGTTGTTGATAGATGAATCCATCAATTGACTGATGGCTTCGACAGCAATAACGGTCCTCGATATTTTTCGTGCCCTGGTTCCTTCGCGTGCCACGATCGGATAGCCTGAGAACGAGACGATTGGGGAAACGAACACTACCCTCCTGGAGGACTTCTCATGTCCCTCGAAACGCGACGCGGCTTCAACGGAAAGTTGCTCGGCTCGCTCGCCGCGTATGGTCTCCTCGAAACCCTGTTCCGCCACGACGCCTTCGCGGAGAGCGTCAAGCCCGTCCTCGCGAAGTGGATGAAGGACCTCAACGACCTGTCGAAAGCCCTCAAGGCCGACCGCAAACTCAAGGACACCGAGTTCCAGACCAAACTCGAGGAACTCTACAAACTCGTCGAGCTGCCGGAGTTGTTGAAGCTCCTCGACCTCGACAAACTGGAGCGGACGGTGAAACTGCCCGATAGCGGTGCCAGGAGCGTCGGCATTGACCTGACGAAGGTCGAGGGGTTGCCCCGACAACTGGGGTTCGGCAAACAAATCTTCTGTCTGAAGAAGGGCCGTTCCGTGGTGCCGCACGGCCACAGCAACATGTGTACCGGCTTCATCATTCTCCGCGGCGACTTCGAGGGGAAGCACTACGACCGCGTCGAGGACCACGCCGATCACTATGTCATCAAGCCGACGCTCGACCGGGTCTTCAAGCCGGGCGAGTTCTCCACCGTCTCCGATCACAAGGACAACGTCCACTGGTTCAAGGCGGCGAGCGACCGGGGCTTCATTTTCAATCTGCACGTCATCGGCTACGACCCAGCCCTGCCGTCCACGGGAAGGCTCTACCTCGACCCCGATGGCGAGAAGGTCAAGGGCGGTCTGATCGTGGCCAGGAAGATGACCTCCGAGGAATGTCACAAGAAGTACGGCTGATCGAATGGGCGTCTGGGAAGTGGTCCCAGGGCGAGCCGCGACCGGAAGGCGAGCCGCGACCGCCTTACGAGCCGCGACCGCAAGGG
>JBBRIK010000534.1:0-4925 GCA_038221045.1 Gemmatales bacterium | reverse complement strand
GTCCACCGAAGCATTGAAGGTAGCGTCGCCGGCTGTTCGTGAGTCTGCATGGTACTCAGTTTATTTCCACGCCGTTCAGAAGCGAGTCAGCGTTGCGTCACTCGCCAGGTACGCCACCGTTGGCTGATGATCGCGGCCGAGGCCGCAGTCGGGTGGCGGCGAACTTACGAACCGCTCATCGAGTGAGCACATGCTTGACACGGCTGGTTCCGTACCTTAAGGGAGAGATCAGCTCTTCGATGACTCCGACGAGGATCGCACCTTGAACCTCACCAGCCACGACATCCTGCACCGCCTCGGCGCGGGCGAATCGATCGCCTCCATATGCGCTCGGGCCAACTGCTCCCGCGATCAGTTCGACGCCTGGTGGGACGACGAGTGCCGGCGACGAGTGCCGGCGTCCACAGGGACTCAGCGCGTCGGCGGGCTCGTCGGCAAGGTGCGGATTCGCCGCGACTCGTCGGGGATTCCGCACGTCGAGGCCGGCACCGACGCCGATCTCTTTTTTGGCTTCGGGTATGCCACGGCTCAGGATCGTCTGTTCCAGCTCGACTACTTCCGCCGCAAGGCGCGAGGACGTCTCGCGGAAATCCTCGGGCCGGAAGCGCTCGAATCCGATCTGCTCTATCGCACCATCGACCTCGCGCACATCGCCGAGGCGGAATGGCACAGTCTGCCCGACGAGACCCATGCTCTCCTCGACGCCTACAGCGCCGGCGTCAATGCGGTGATCGAGGCGAGTAAGGAACGTCCGCCCATCGAGTTCGATTTGCTCGACTATCGACCGGAACCCTGGTCGCCGATCGACAGCCTGGCCGTCGCGGGAGAGTTTCGCTGGTATCTGACCGGACGCTTTCCCGTCATCGCCATACCGGAACTGGTGCGGCGGACGCTCGGCGAGGGGCCGCTCTTCCGGGCGTTTATGCAGGGCGAGGCCGACGACGAGAGCATCGTTCCGCGCGGGTGTTATGTGCCGCGAACCGGGGGTCAGCGTGCGGGTGAGACAAGCAGTGATCGCGGCGAGGGACATGGCAGCAACAACTGGGTGCTGGCCGCCACTCGCACGACGACCGGCAAACCCATCGTCGCCAGTGATCCGCATGTGCCGTTCGGCTCGGTGTCGATCTGGCACGAGGTCCACTTGCACGGCGGCTCCTTCCACGTTGCGGGAGTGGCCTATGCGGGCGTCCCGGCCGTCATGATCGGGCGCACGCCGCGCGTCGCCTGGGGCATCACCAACAACATCTGCTCGGTTCGCGATCTCTATGTGGAGAAGACCGACCCGGCTCATCCAGGCTGTTTCCTCTTCGATGGCCGCTGGGAGCAGGCGCGCGAACGGCGCGAAGTGATCCGCGTTCGAGGGGCCGAGGCGGTCGTCAAGACGGTCCGCTCCTCACGCAATGGTCCTATCGTCGATGAAGTCCTGCCTGGCCCCGCGCGCGGCAAAGGGCCGGTGTCGCTGCACTGGTTGGGAGCGGAGCCGTGCGGCTGGCTGCCAGCGATGCAGGCCATGAACCGGGCGAACTCGGTCGAGGAGTTCCGCGAGGCGACACGGCCCTGGAGCGTGCCGACGTTCAACCTCGTCTTCGCTGACGCCGACGGACACATCGGCCATCAGTGCGTCGGCCGGCTTCCATTGCGGCGCGTGGCCGAGCGCGGCTATCGGCACGGCTGGGACCCTCTACACCAGTGGACCGGCGTCATTCCCTTCGACGACATGCCGCACCAGAACGACCCCGAGCGAGGCTTCGTCGTCACCGCGAACAATCGACTGGCCCCGGACGATTTCCCTGTTCCCCTGTCGGGAACGTGGTCGAGCGGCCATCGCGCACAAAGAATCCGCGAGCAACTCGAAGCCCGGCCGCGCTGGTCGCCGGAAGAGACACGCAACCTCCAACTCGACATCCGCTCCGGCCGGGCGGCCACGGCAGTGCCGCCGCTGCTGGCGCTTCTCGCCGGCGAGAAGGAACCGCGAATCCGTCAGGCTCTCGACGTGTTTCGCGCCTGGGATTATCGGATGGAGCCAGGTTCCGTCGCTCCGTCGATCTTCAATGTCTTCTTCGTCCACTGGTGCAAGACGGTCGCCGCCGAGCGGCTGCCGAGCGACGTCGCCGAGTTCGCGGCCCCCAACGCGGGAGGTCTCGCCGTCAACCTGCTCGCGGCAGACGAGTCCGGCTGGTTCACGAAACGCACCCGTAGCGAGGCGGCGCGCGCGGCCCTGCTCGCCGCGCTCGATGAACTCGCCTCTCGCCTCGGACCGGACATGACGAAATGGACGTGGGATCGGCTACACACGCTCGTGCAGAAACATTTCCTCTCCGGACGCGGCGACCTCGGACAGCTTCTGGACAGCAACGGCGTCCCCGCCCCAGGAGATGTGACGACGGTGTGCAGCACGACGCCTGACGCCAACTATGCGGCCCATTTGGGAGCGAGCTATCGCATGGTCGCCGACCTTGCGGACCCCGAGCAGGGCTTGTGGGCAATCGGCATTCCTGGCGTTTCAGGCCATCCCGGCAGCGTCAACTATGCCGATCAGGTGCGCCCGTGGGCGGAGGGCGGCTTCCACTACATCTCCCTCCGCGACGGCGTCCGCGCGACAGAATCGTCACTCGTTCTGGAGCCGCTCAGGGCTTCTTCTCCGCCTTCAGGTGCTGGCGGATGAACGCCATCGCCTTGTCGTAGCTGCCCTCGACGAGCTTCTTATCGCCGCCGGACAGACCATGACCCGCGCCGCGCACGGTTATCAACTCATGCTGGACCTTGTGCCGGGTCAGTTCTCGGTCCATCGCGGCCGACTGCTCGTAGGGTACGTCGGTGTCCGCCGTGCCGTGAATCAGCAACGTCGGCGGATACTCGGCGGAGACGTTGCGGATGGGACAGTAGGCATCGAGTTTGCCGCGCTCCTTGACGGGGTCGAAGCCCGCCACTTCCCTCGTCCACAGGCCGTTCTGCCGCAGGTAGTGGTAGAACCGGCCGCGTGCTTTCTGCTCGCCGGTGTTGCCTTCCGTCCCCGCCAGCACCTTGCCGCCGACCGCCTTGTAGGCGTCCTCCTTGTCGATGAGCGGAACCTGCTTGCGATAGTGTTCGGACGGCTTGGTGTACCAGTCGCCGTCCACGTCTCCATAGCCCCACCAGGCCACGAGGGCGCAAGGGCGCGGCTTGACGCAGAAGCCGGTCATCAGCGTGAGATAGCCACCCGCGGAGCCGCCCGTCACCACGATCCGATCGGTGTCGAGGTGCAGGTCCGGCCCTTGTTTGTGCAGCCAGCGAAAGGCATCCTGAACGTCCTCGATAATGGCCGGGAGCTTGACCTCGGGGGCGAGCCGATAGTCGAGAGACACCAGGGCGAACCCTTCCTTCCGGCACAGGTCGAGCAGTTGCTTCGGCACGGAATTTCGGCTGCCGACGATCAGCGCCCCGCCATGAATCCAGACGACTACAGGACGTTTCTCCCTGTCCTCCGCCCGATACACGTCGGCCTGAATCTTGACGCCCTCAAGGGTCTTGTAGACGTGAGTCTTCCTGGAGAAGTTGGGTTCCTCCGCCCCGGCACGACCTATGCCAAGGACCAATCCCCCGGCGATCGCCAGAACGTAAAACCGTGTCGTCCCATTCATCGAATGTCCCCCCCTTCCTTACAATTTCACAAGCATCCCTGGGCAGGTTCCCCCTCATGGAGCCAAATCTACAAGAAAATGGAGGAGTTGCGTAGACCCTACAGCCGGCACTAAGGCCCAAGGATTTCTCTTGTGATAGAAAACTGATTCTTGACTGTGAAGCGTTTCTGAGTTGAGATTGAACGATAGTACCGATTCGCCTTCTGTTTCTGGGACCAACGACGATGTCTACTTCTATCGCGTCTCTTTCCGTGTTAGCTCAACAAGTTGCCCAAATGCAGTCCGAGTTGGAGAATGCTCGCCGTGCCTATGAGAGCCGGCTCGCGAACCTCCACCAGCGCAAGGACGAGTTGGAAGCCGGCCTCCGTCAGGTCGAGACGGAGATTCAGGAGGCCGCTCAGGGAACCACTCCCCCACCCCCCGGTTCGCTGCCGGCCCCGCAACCAGGCCCCGCCACTTCCCCCGCTCAGCCGGCGACGTCCCTCTCACTGCCCCAGTTGCTGATCGGCATCCTGCGCGAGAGCGGCCGGCCGATGACGACGAAGGACCTGGCCGAGGAACTCGTTCGGCGGAAGTTCTCGACCACCAGCACCAACCTGCCGAAGATGGTCGGCAGCAGGGTCTACGACCTCATGGAGAAGGGCGTAGTGGCGCGAGCCAAGGGCCAGGAAGGCGTGGTGCTGGTACAGTCTGCGGCACCGGCAACCACAGGCGGGACGAAGCCCGACACGAATGGCCAGGTTGCCGGCAAGGACACCCAGGCAAGTGTCGCGGGCCAGCCTCAGCCAAAGTCTCTCCGCGATCTCATGACGCACCTGCTGGCGCGGAGCGATCGCCCCTTGAAGGCGAAGGATTTGGCCGAGATGGTGCTCGCCACGGGATACCGGACCAAGAGCAATAACTTCATCACTGTGGTGTGGTCGGCGCTGAGCCAGATGGAGAACGTCGTGAACGTTTCCGGAAAGGGCTATCACCTGAAGAAGGGAGCGGCCAAGTCGAAGTAGACCCGCTTCTCAGAACAGTTCGGTGAGAGGCCGGCCTTCTTCGAGCAGGTGGAAGGGCCGGCCCTCCCGATCGGCGGCCGTCAAGTCCTCGATCCCCATCGCGTGAAAGACCGTGCGCGCGATATGCTCCGGGGCCACGGGATTGTCGAACGGGTACTCAGCGCGCTTGTCGCTGCTGCCGAACGCCTGACCGCCCTTGATGCCGCCGCCGGCGAGCAGCACCGATTGGCACGCTGTCCAGTGGTCGCGGCCCGCGCCGACGGTGCCTCCGGAGCGCGGGTCGCCGATCCTCGGCTTGCGG
>JBBRIK010000533.1:0-4934 GCA_038221045.1 Gemmatales bacterium | reverse complement strand
GCGGTTGCGATCAGGAGCAGGAACAGCACGACAACAGACGCAAACAGTCCTTGACGGGTCTGCAAGGAGGGACCGGCGATGAGGAGAAACAACCCAAGGACGATGCTGGCGGAAGCGAAAAAGAGCAGCCCGAGGGTATCCACGCTAACAAAGTGGTTCATGGTGACGTCCGCAGTCAAGGGCGGGTGGCGTTGAGGGGAGAAGGGAAGGCCTCCGCCTCTGCCGGTGGGGGGCTGGACTATCGAAACTATCAACAATTCAACCCCGTATAACAGGAAAGATACCGGACGGGTTATGAGAAGGAGGTTAGGGAATTCTGAAAAACCCCTCATGAATGGGGAGAAGGCAGTTCTTGCGCAATCGAGTTTCGACTGGAAACCGCGGAGGGTGGTGTGGTGAAGACAGGCAATTCTCGTGCAAAAACAGCCGAATCGTCTCGACTCTATCGTAGTTCAAGGACGCAACAGCGTGATGCATGAGGCGAGCAAGGTGGGATTGGCCGCGAGGAGGCCCGAGCGTTGCCATGCGCCCGGTTCTCCATAGCGCAGCGTCTCGCCGCCGAGACCGGTCGCCTGTCCACCGGCTTCTTCAACGAGGATGTGTCCGGCCGCGATGTCCCAGTCGTGGAACTCGGCGTAGGTGTTGACGTAGACGTCGGCCTCGCCGCGGGCCACGCGCGCCAGTTTCACGCCTGCCGAGTAGGTCTCGATCACGCGCGCCGGCTCGATCGCCAGCACCGGCCTCGAAGGCTTTCCTCCCTTCGAGTGGCTCTGGATCAGCGAACACGCGGCCGGTTCGACGATGCTGCTGACGCGACAGGCGCGCGCGCTTCCTCCCTCATCGATCGCCCAGCAGCCACGCCCGCGCTCGGCGTAAGTCAACCGTCCCTTCGCCGGTTCGGAGACGACGCCCACCTGCACGATGCCGCCCTCCACGAAGGCGATCATCACCGAGAATTCGCCGTTCTTCTTCGCGAACCCCCGGCTGCCGTCGATCGGATCGACGATCCACAAGCGCGGCCCGACGCGAGCCGTGTCTGCCAGCGTGGGCGTCGTCTCCTCGGCGCAGAGAGCGTCTTTGGGAAAAGCCGAGTGAAGGAGTTGCAGGATGATTTCTTGCGCTTCGCGATCCGCGATGGTGCTGATGTCGATGGGCGCGTTCTCGATCTTCTCGAAGGAGGCGTAATGTCCGAGGATGACCTCGCCAGCCCGCCGCGCCGCCTCGAGAGCGGTGGACAGC
The DNA here is from genome assembly GCA_038221045.1 of Gemmatales bacterium. Lineage (GTDB taxonomy): Bacteria > Planctomycetota > Planctomycetia > Gemmatales > Gemmataceae > JBBRIK01. The sequence goes on along the minus strand of JBBRIK010000533.1, from coordinate 3,695 downwards.
TCTTTCGCGAAAGACATGAGAGGAACGGCCTTTCCTGTTGAAATGATGAATGATGAATGATGAATGGAAGACAAGAGCAGAGAAGCGAGACGACTGTCTTGTCTTCTATTCATCATTCATCATTCATCATTCATCATTTTTTCTCGTCACACCACTTCCGCCATTTCGTTGAACTCGATGTAGTGCAGATGGCGATAGAGGCGATTCTGAGCGAGCAGCTCCTTGTGGACGCCGCTCGCCTCCAGGCGGCCGTTGTGCAGCACGAAGATGCGATCGCACGAACGGATCGTCGAGACGCGATGCGGCAAGAAGATGACGGTCCGGCCCGGCAGGAAGCGGGCCAGGGCGTCGTCGATCAGGCTCTTCGCCTCTTCGTCGAGTCCCTCGTCCGGCTCTTCGAGGATGAGCAGGGCCGGATCGCGGATGATCGCCCGCGCCAGGGCGACGCGGAACTTCTGGCTCAAGGTCAGCGAATGGCCCAACTCGCCGATGGGCGTCTCGTAGCCTTGCGGCAGTTTCTGGATGAACTGATGCGCCCGGGCGATCTTCGCCGCCTCGATGATCTTCGGCAGAGTGAACCGCGCGTCGCCGCAGCTGATGTTGTTCGCCACGGTGTCGTGAAAGACAAGGTTGTGAACGAGGACGGTCGCGATCTTGTCGCGCAGCGAGTCGATCGTCACCCAGCGCAGGTTGTGGTCGTCGATGCGAATCTCGCCCGACGTCGGGTCGAGCAGCCGGGGAATCAGATAGATGAGGGCGTATTTCTCGAGATCGTCGGTGCCGACGAGGCCAATGCGTTGACCGGTCTTGATGCTGAGGCTGAGGTTTTGCAGCAGCATTCGGCCGCTGCCCGGCTCGCGGAGACTGACGTTGTCGAACTCGATCTGTTTTTCGATCCCAGGCAGGAACTCGGCGCCGACGACCTGACCGACGTCGCTGGGGCGGTCGAGGAACTTGAACAATTGCACCGCCGCCTCCTTGCCGCGATCCATCGTTCGGCGGTTGGCGAGCCAGCGCTCGATCGGGGCGTAGAGCAGCATCAAACTCGTCGTCATGGCGATCAGACTGGGGACGCCGACCTTGCCTTGCAGGACGATGACGCCGGCCGCGTAAAGGAGGATGAAGGCGGCCGTCGAGCCGAGCAGGACCAGCAGCGGAGTGTAAAACGCCTCGCCGCGGAAGCGGCCGATCTGAGCCTTGGCGTGTCCGGCCAGTTGGCGTTCGACGCGCGACTGGTTGAACAGTTCCATCATGTAGCACTTGATGAGCCGCATGATCATCAGGCTCTCGCGAATCAGCGTCAGCCGTTCGGCGGCGTCGTTCGTCGCCAGCCGTTCGCGGCGTTTGAAGTGAGCGGCGATCTGCGACCCCGTCACCCACACGAGCAGAGCGAACAGCAGAAACGCCAGGGCGAGGCCAAAGTTGACCAGCAGCGCGAACATGAGCAGAATCGCGATCTGCACCGGATCGCGGAACCACGACGTCAGCCGCAGATAGAGCGCGTCGTGGACCGCCTCGACGTGCCGGGCGAAGACGGTGACGGCTTCCGAAGGTCCGAGCGCTCGAAACGCGAGAGTGCCGAGGCGGAAGGTGTGGTGATAGACGGCCCGGCGCAGGCGCGTGGCGGCCTCGATGGACGCCTGGGCCGCCATCTCGTGCATCAGCAGGGTGAGGCCGGTCCGCATCGCGGCGACGGCGAGGGCCAGCACGAACAGCCCAAAGACATAGGGCGAGTAGATCGGCACGTTGGAGGAGGAGTGCCACATCCACTCGTTCCAGGACGCCAGTCCGCTGACGAGCGGAGCCGTGAATCGGTGCTGGTACGCGCTGCGGACCACGAGGCTGAGAATGCCGTAGCTCGGCTCGTCCTCATGGTCCCTGACGAGTTCGGACGCCTTGGGCGACACATTCTCGGCCAGCAATTTGTGGACTTCCGACTTCCAGAGCACTTCGCCGACCGTGGCGCGGTCGGCGGCGCGCTCGGGAGCAGTGAGGGCCTCGTCGTTGACCTTGACGAGGGAAGCGACCTGTTCGGGGGCGAGGTGCAAGGGCGCGAGTTTCTGGGACTTCTCCGCGTCGTTGATGGTCGCCCATTCATTCAGGACGCGCGTCTGTTCGTCGGCGGAGAGATCGCGGAACGCGGGCAGTTGGCCGCGATGCACGATCACGTCGGCGAACAGAGCCAGAAGCAGCAGGAGGACGGCCAGGCACAGCGCGGAGCCGACGGCGGCGGCGCAGGCGACCCAGCGGGCGACCGCCCGGTAACTGAGGTACGAGGCGGCCCGCGCGAAGGCGTTGCGTTCGGTCTCGCGAGACATTGTCAGCCCTTGTCGTTGGAACCCACGGGACGTGGCGCCGTGCCTGGCTTCTCCGGTTCCCCTGAATTATGCCCGACCGGAGAGTGTCGCGAAAGGGGAAAGTCTTTTGGGTTGCCAGTTGCCAGTCTTATTGTCAGTTGCCAGTTGCCAGTTGCCAGTTGTGAAGAGAGGTCGTGTCCTCTCGACTGGCAACTGGCAACTGGCAACTGGCAACTGGCAATTAAGCCAAATCGCGATCCTCGAACAGGACGAGGCCGACCAGGAGGACAATCGTGGTGAACAGCACGCCATAGAGGCTGACGGCAGCGACGTGTTGTAGATATTGATCCAATGGCAGCGTGGTCTCATCGATCAGCGTCGGCCGGACGCGAAAGAGTTCCAGGCCCGGCAGCAGCGTGTCGAACACCTGGGCGATGAAGTGGAGCAGTTTCTGCACCGGCCCGGCCCGCGCGGGGTCGTCAGACCGCGTCGAGAGGACCAGAACCGGCGACAGATTGGCAAGGACGTAAACGACCAGACAGGCGACAAGATTGACGATCATCGGCAGGCGCGTGGCCAGGCTGACGGCAATGGCGACAAGGACCATGACCAGCGACGAGGCCAGCGCCAGGCCGGGCAGCACCTCGCTGGTGTGAGTCAGCCAGAGCAGCCCGCCGCGCGCCAGTTCGCGTGCTTCCGGCGGCAGCGCTTGCGCGTCGAGCCAGCCGCCGAGCGGCCCCGGCAACTGGAGCAGTTCCATTTTGTCGAGCCAGCGTTTGTAGAGCAGGATGTGATCGAAGAACCAGCCGAGGGCGAAGACGAGCAACAGGCTGCACAGGAAGATGCCGGCGAACTTGCCGAGGAGGAACTGCCGCCGCGACACCGGTTTGGACATCAGCGTGATGGCGGTTCGGCCCTCGATTTCCTCGCTGATGGACATGGCAGCCGCGAGAACGCCGAAAGCGGCGCCGGCGAGCATGATGGTGTCGAAGCCGAGTTCCTTGACCATGATGTAGTCTTCGCCGAATGTGAAGTAAGGCACGAACGGCGACAGGAACAGGAACAGGACGGTGAGGCCAAACAGGAGCCAGAACATCGGCTGGCGATAGCCTTCGCGAAAGGCCGCCCGCGCTACCGCCGTCCCCTTGGGCCACAGCCACGACATGGCTCCAAAGAGAATCACGAGCAGATCGACTTGCAGTTGCAGTTGCAGAAGGGAACCATACGCCTCGCCGAGTCCCTCCAGGGGATCGCGCGTCCTCACTCCGTCGAAGGCCAGCCCCATCGCCAGGCCCAGACCCAGAGCGATGCCGAGCGAAGCGCCGAGGGCGGTGAGGGGCTTCAGACGCCTGGGCGAGTTCGTCTTCGACGGTTTCGCCGGACCGACGGGCTTCTTCG
>JBBRIK010000532.1:0-4945 GCA_038221045.1 Gemmatales bacterium | reverse complement strand
GATCACCGGCGACGAGCCTCTTCAGGGCCAGATACTCACCTTCCTCGAAGACAAGCCCGGCACAAAGAAACTGCTGGCCGCCGCCTACAAACTCGCCAAGGAGAAGGGTAAGGACCAGCCTTTCAACCTCAACGCCACCTACATCCTGGCGCGCACGGCTCATGTCCTCAAGGACGCCGACGTCAGCGAATACTTCTATCGCCAGCAGGCCGCCCAGGCGCTCAAGCTCCAGTCGGTCCAGAAGATCGCTCGGGCCTACAACGGCCTCATCAGCATGTTCTTCGACAACAAGCGCTTCGACGACAGCGAGAAGGTCTGCAAGGAGTTCCTCGAACTGCCGGGCGATGAGATGAAACCCTACAAGCCCATGATGATGCGCACCATGGCGCTGATCCTGGCCAAGCAGGGCAAGATCGACGATGCGCTCAAGGTGGTCGATGGCATGATTCGCCGCAATCCTGCCAACTGGCTCGCCCACCAGCTCAAGGGCAGCGTCCTGCGCGAGGCCGGCAAGTTTGAAGAGGCCGCCAAGATCTACGAGGACGTCCTGGATCGTATCAGCAAGGACGAAGAACTCGACAAGGAACAGAAGGAAGACTACGGCGGCGAAATCCGCTACACCCTCAGCGGCGTCTACGTCGATCTGAAGAAGATCGACAAGGCAGCCGAGCAGTTGAAAGTGCTGCTCGCCAAGGACGAGAAAAACCCGACGTACAACAACGACCTCGGCTTCATTTGGGCCGACCACGACATGAATCTCGAAGAAGCCGAGAAGCTCGTTCGCCGGGCGATCGACGAAGAGAAGAAACTGCGGAAAAAGCTCGACGTGACCGGTGCGGACGATCACGATAACGCCGCCTACCTCGACAGCCTTGGCTGGGTCCTCTACAAGCGGAAGAAGTTCAAGGAAGCACGCGATCCACTGGTGGAAGCGATCAAGTACGAGGAAGGCCAGCATCTGGAAATCTACGATCACCTCGCCGAGGTCTACCTCGGTCTCGGCCAGAAGGACAAGGCCATCGAAGCGTGGAAGAAGGGGCTCGGCTGTCCACCTCTGAGCAAGCGCGATGAGGCAAGGAAGATCGAAGTCGAAAAGAAGATGAAGAAGCTCGAAGAGAAGTGATTCTTGCCGCTTGCGGCTTTGCAATGGCTTCCATGCAAAGCCGCAAGCGGCGGGAAACGGGGGACATCAGTCCTCCGTTTCGCGTTGTGGTACAATCCAGCTCATGAGGCCGCTTCCCGAACGTCTGACCATCGAGCCGCTCGTCCGTTCCCCCAACGCGAGCCTTCACGTCCCCGGCTCGAAAAGCCTCACCAATCGCGCCCTCGTCCTCGCTGCTCTCGCGGGCGATCACTCCTGCTGCCTTAGCGGCGCGCTTCGCAGCGAAGACACCGAACTCATGATCGAAGGGCTGCGAACGCTCGGCCACGACATCGACGCGCACTGGCACTACGATCCCCCTGAAATCTGGCTGCATCATCCTCAGAAGGTCTCTCTCCCCGCCTTCGCGGACCTGTTCGTCGGCAACTCGGGAACGACGATGCGCTTCCTCACCGCGCTTGTCAGCCTCGGACGCGGACGCTATCGGCTCGATGGCGTCGCCCGAATGCGAGAGCGCCCCATCGAGGATTTGCTCGACGCTCTGCGTCAACTCGGCGTTCATGCCGTCAGCGAAGCCGGCAACGGGTGCCCGCCGGTGATCATCGAAACCACGGGGCTGCGAGGCGGATCTGTCCGCATCAAGGGAGACCAGAGCAGCCAATTTCTCAGCGCGCTTCTGCTGGCCGCTCCGTTTGCCTCGGGCGAGACGATCATCGAGATCGAAGGACCACTCGTCTCGCAACCGTACATCGACATGACCGTCGCGATGCTGCGAAATCTCCGCTACGAGATCGAGGAAGAGGACGGACGACGTTTCCGAGTGCCGCCGAATCAGGGCCGACACTTCACGGGCCGAGAGGACATCGAACCCGACGCTTCCGCGGCGAGTTACTTCTTCGCCGCCGCCGCCATCACCGGAGGCCGAGTGACCGTGCAGGGCCTGTCCTCCGCCAGCCTGCAAGGCGATGTTCGCTTCATCGACGTCCTCGAACAGATGGGCTGCCGCGTCGATCGGACGCCGAACGCCATCAGCGTCGAGGGTTCGGAGTTGCACGGCGTTGATGTGGACATGAACGCCATCAGTGACACCGTCATGACGCTGGGAGCGGTCGCCTGCTTCACCCAGGGGCCGACGACGATTCGCAACGTCGGCCACATTCGCCACAAGGAGACGGACCGCTTGCACGCCCTGGCGACGGAACTGCGCCGCGTCGGAGCGAGCGTTGAGGAGAGGGCCGACGGACTGACGATCGCGCCAGGACCGCTGCACGGCGGGGAGATCGAGACGTACAACGACCATCGCATGGCGATGAGCCTGGCGCTGGTCGGTTTGCGGGTTCCCGGCGTCGTCATCCTCAATCCCGGCTGCGTCGCCAAGACCTATCCTGAGTTCTTCGCCGATCTGGAGAAGCTGCGATGAGCAACACATCTTGCTTCATGCGTTCTGGAGCGATCGCCTTCGTTTCCCTGGTAATCCTCCTGAGCCGAGTCCCCGTTGCTCCCTCACAGGAGCCGAAGACGCTGGAGTTCAACCAGCCGTATGAGTTGACGGTCATCCTCGATGTAGCGAAGCATCGTCTGCTGACGCCTGTCTTCAAGGAACAGGTCAAGCGACAGTTACAGGACAATCTGCGCTCGGGGTTCGGCGACCTTGCTCGCGTCACGGTCCTCGATGCGAGTGAGAAGCTTGACAAGGAGTTGACTCAGAAAATGGAGCAAATCCGCCGCGATGGGTTGCAAGTCGCGCTAGATACCTGGAAGACCGTGTCCGCCGTGAAGAGGCATTTCGTCCTCATCGACTATGCCGACGGTCAATATGAGGTACAGACGCGCCAGCAGGATGGACTGACGGGTCAGGCAAGTCCCGTGGTGCGCCGCGAGCGGACCAGCGATCGTCAGTTCGTCGCTCGGCTGGCGACATTCCTCGTCGATCGCGACTTTGGCCTCGTCGGCCAGGCCGTGCCGACCGGCCCGAAGACGGCGACGATCAAGCTCAAGAGCAGTTCGCTCGGCAGTTCGCTCGAACGCTGGGTCCAGAAAGGCGACGTTTTCATGGTAGTCCCCTTTGTCGTCGGTAGCGGCGAGCAGCGCAAGGCGGATGACTTACTGCTGCTGGCCGACGAACTCGACGACAACAAGGAGTGGAAGTGTCGTGTCTTCGACCGCCGAGGCAAGACAATGGCCGACAAGGGCAAGCAATTTCGCTGCATGCGGCTGTCCACGATCAAGGCACCCTTGCGGGTGGAGTTGGTGCAGACAGGCAGCGGGGCGAAGGTGGAGGACATGACGGTGGAGGTTCGCCGGCACGGGTTCGAGGGCGAGGATGCAACCAAACGGGAGATGCGGACGAGTAAGGAAGGCTTCTTTAGCACCGAGCAGGAAAAGGTCGAGCGCGACTACGAGCGGATCGCGTTCCTGAAGATCAAGGTGGAGCCGAACGCGGCCCTCGTCCCGGTTGCCATCGTCGATGAGCGGCCGATTCGCATCCGGGTGACGACGAAGCGGCCCGACGCCGGCACTCTGCTCGACGTCAAGAAGGAGCTATGGGATTCGGAAACCTACGAGTTGGGGCTGATGGTCCAGGACCTGTTTCGCGAGTTGAAGGACTATAAGGCCGACCAGCGCGACAAGGCGCTGAAGCGCGCCAAGGAAGGGCTGGAACAATCGCGCGAGGGCCGCAAGAAACTGGGCGTGGAACGCGACGATCTGTTCAAGGCTGCCCAGGGATCGGGGAAGAAGCTGGATCTGACCTACGGCGACGCCTGGATCAAGTTCCTCGAAGGCAGCAACGCGCGTCTGGAGGGTTACGTCTCCGAGCAGGAGCAGATCCTTAAGGAAGCGAACGATCCGAAGAAGCAGGAGTATCTCGCTCTGTTGCAGCAGGCGAAACTGGAAGAGGGCCGAGGCGAATTCGACAAGGCGCTGGAGTTGTACGAGAAAGCGATGAAGGCGGGCTTCGGAGAGGCCGGTCTGAAGAAGGTCTACGATTCGCTCAAGACGCGCTGGACGCCGAAGGACGAGGAGCATCGGCGCGCACGGCTCTACCTGGAGACGCAGTGGGGGACGACCGATCTGGTGACCACCGACGGCGCGATGGCCGAGGCGAGCAGGGCATTTGAACTGCTGCGGAAGAACGGCGACGTGCTGGGCGCGGTGAAGTTGCGCCAGTTGATTCTCGGCCAGGGCGGCAAGCTCCAGGCGACCCGCAAGACGCTCGATGCGGTGATCAACGAGGAGGACAGGGTGCCGCTCAAGAAGATCGGTGAACTGGCCGGCGAGCTGCGCAAACTCGGGCTCGACGTGGAGGCGTTCATACAGAACAGCGGCAAATAACCTCGCAAATGACTAATGTCTAAGGACGAATGACGAAAGAATGAGTAATGACAGATGGCCAATGTCGAAAGGCAACACAAGATGAGATGCCTTCGTCATTTGAGTTTTGTCATTACTCATTCTTTTGTCATTCGTCCTTAGACATTAGTCATTTCACGAATCACGTTCCTTGTTCCCATCCGCTCATGTAGCGCTTCTGCTCGCTGGTCAGTTCGTCGATGCGAATGCCCATCGACTCGAGCTTGTGACGGGAAACGAACTGCTCGACCTCGACCGGCACCTCGTGGACCGTGTGCGACAGCTTGCCGCGATTCTTGACGCAGAATTCCGTCGTCAGCGCCTGCGTGGCGAAGCTCATGTCCATCACGCTTGGCGGATGGCCCTCGGCGGCGGCCAGGTTCACCAGCCGTCCTTCTCCCAGGACGTAGATGCGACGGCCATTCTTCATCTTGTATTCGTGGACGTGCGTGCGAGCCTCGACGGGGTCCCCGGCCGCCTCACTTCGCAGGG
>JBBRIK010000531.1:0-4960 GCA_038221045.1 Gemmatales bacterium | reverse complement strand
TCCGGGATCGGCCCGGCGATAGACAAGATTGCTGTTGGAGTTCGTGAATGCCGCGACGGATGGTTTTTGAATCACAGTCAAGAAGGTGCGTCAGATAAAGCAAGCCGCCGCGTCCCAACTTGACCGCTTCCGCGGCGGCAGAGAGGCGGCGGTCTCGTTCATTCAAGGAATCAAAGAGGTGGCGCATCGCCGCTTCGGTCGTCGGAGAATAGGCTGCTTTCATGACGGCGTCCTGCCCAATCCGGGGTGTCTGTCTCGTGTAGACCCCCCAGACTACCGGAAAAACGCCGTGCCGAAAAGGTCAAAAGGGGAAGTTAATAAATTACATGTCCTTACTTCGGCAGCGCGGCCGCGATGATCTTGAGAAAATCGTCGGCCAAGAGACTGGCACCGCCGACGAGCACGCCATCGACGTCGGGCTGGTCCATCAGCACGGCCGCGTTGTCCGGCTTGACGCTGCCGCCGTAGAGCAGCGACACATCGTTCGCCTTCGCTTCGCCGCACACCGCCGCCGCCCTGCTGCGCGTGAACAGGTGCATGTCCTGGGCCTGCTCCGGCGTCGCGTTCACGCCGGTGCCGATCGCCCAGACCGGCTCATAGGCGACGGTCAACTGCGACAACCTGTCCAGCGGATAATCCTTCAGACTGTCGCGCAATTGCTCCGATACGACCTCATATTCGCGGCCAGCATCGCGTTCCGCCTTGGTCTCGCCCGCGCAGACGATGACGTGCAAGCCCAGCTTCAGGGCCTGCATCACCTTCTTGTGGATGAGTTCGCTCGACTCGTGGAAGTCGGCAAGACGACGGCGTTCGCTGTGGCCGAGGATGACGTGCGTGCAGCCCATGTCGATCAGCATGGCCGGGCTGATTTCGCCGGTGAATGCGCCCTTCGCCTCGTGATAGCAGTTCTGCGCTCCCAGCAGGACGCTGCTGCCCTGGATGGCGTCGCGGACGATGGCGAGATACGGCGCGGGAGGACAGAGGACGACCTGCACGCGCTGTTCGCCGCCGACGCTCCGGGCCACGCTTCGGGCCAGTTGCTCGGCCTCCTTGCGGGTCGTGTGCATCTTCCAGTTGCCGACGACGTATCGCTTGCGCATCATTGAAGACCCTTGCTTGCGCTGCGGGCTCGTTACGAGATCACCTTGTTCATGACGGCGGCGAGACGGCGCATGTCCTCGAAGAGCTTCGCGTACTGATCGGGCAGCAACGCCTGAGGGCCGTCCGACAGCGCCTTCTCGGGACAGCTATGGACCTCGATGTGAACACCGTCCGCTCCTGCCGCGATCGCCGCTCGCGCCATGGCGGGGATCAAATCCGGACGGCCGGTCGCATGACTGGGATCGACGATGATCGGCAGATGACTCTGGATCTTGACGTTCGGCACGGCGCTCATGTCGAGCATGTTCCTCGTCGAATCCTCGAACGACCGCACCCCTCGCTCACACAGGACGACGTTGGGATTGCCCTCGTTGAGAATGTATTCCGCCGACATCAGCAAGTCCTTGACCGTCGCGCTCATGCCGCGCTTGAGCAGGACCGGCTTGCCCGTGCGCCCAACCTCCTTCAGCAGGTCGAAGTTTTGCATGTTCCGCGCCCCAATCTGGAACATGTCGGCGTACTTCTCGACGATCTCGACCTGACGCGGGTCCATTACCTCGGTGACGACCGGCAGCCCATGACGATGGCCGACTTCTTCCAGGATCTTCAGTCCTGCTTCTCCCAGTCCCTGGAACGAGTAGGGGCTGGTGCGCGGTTTGAACGCTCCGCCGCGCAGGATGTTCGCTCCGGTCGCCTTGACGCTGGCGGCGATCGTCTCGAGGACTTCCACGCTCTCGATGGCGCATGGCCCGGCGATCATGGCCAGCGACCCGCCGCCGACGCGGATCGGCGGATGCTCGCCCTTGCTGCCGATGTGGACCTCGACGACGGTGTCCTGATGCTGCATCTCACGGCTGGCGAGCTTGAACGGCTTGAGGATGGGCAGCACCTGCTCGACGCCGGGGATGGCGGACAACGGCTGCGCTTGCACCTTGTCCTCATCGCCGATGACGCCGACGATGGTCCGAAGTTCACCCTTGCTGAGATGGGCGCGCAACCCCAACTCCGCAATCCGTTCGAGGACGTGATCGATCTGTGTCTGCGTGACGTTGGCTTTGAGGACGATTATCATTTCGTCGCCTCTTTCCTTGTTCAGAGACCCATCGGATAGACAAGGAGACAAGGAAAATGACTTTAGTGTGATCGTGGACCCACGTCGGTCTCCTTGTCTCCTTGTCTATCCGATGGGTTCAGGCTGGTTCGTCGCTGCGCGGGAACGAGCCGAGGATGACGACTTCCTGACAATGCTTGCGCAGGAGATCGACTGTCTTCGACACCTTCGAGTCATCGAGGTGTCCCTCGAAATCGACGAAGAAGACATATTCCGGCTTCGGGGTCTTGGCCGGGAACGACTCGATCCAGGTGAGGTTTATCTTCGACGTCTTGAAGATGTCCAGCGCCTCGACCAACTTGCCCGGCGCGTGCGCGACGCGGAACATCAGCGCGGTCTTGTCATGACCGGTCTTGCCGCACTTCTGATGGCCGATCACCGCGAAACGCGTCTCGTTGTAGGGCGAGTCTTCGATGTCCGAAAAGAGGATGCGCAGCCCATAGCGAACCGCCGCCTGCCGGCTCGCCACCGCCGCCGCCCCCGGCTCGCGCTGGGCCAACTCCGCGGCCGTCGCCGTGCTGGCGACCTCGTGAAGCGTCGCTTGCGGCACGTTCTTCGACAGCCAGTTCCGGCACTGCGACAGTGCCTGCGGCTTCGAGTAGACCCGGCGAATCATCTCCTGATCGCAAGCCGCCATCAGATTGTGATGGACGCGCAGACGAATCTCCGAGCCGATGATAAGCTGCGGCATGCGCAGGAACATGTCGAGCGTGTCGGCGACCCGGCCATCGGTCGAGTTCTCCAACGGCACCACGCCGAAATCGACATGCGAGCGATTGACTTCCTCGAAGACCGCCGCGATGGAGCCGACCCGAATCAGATCGACCGCCTGACCGAAACGCTCGATGGCCGCCAGGTGGCTGAAACTGAATTCGGGTCCGAGGTACGCCACCTTCAGGACCTTCTGTAGCGCCCGCGAGCCGCTGATGATCTCGCGGAAGATCGCCCGAATCGTATCATTGGTGAGGGGGCCTTCGTTCAGCGCGAGGACGTTCTTGAGGACTTCCTCTTCGCGGGCGGGAGCGAACGGCTCGGAATTGGTTTCGTTCTTGAGTTTGCCGATCTCGGCAGCGTGAGCAGCACGCTGGTTGACGTAACCGAGGATTTGTTGATCGAGTTTGTCGATCTTCTCACGCAGCGTGCGCATCTGATTGGCGGTCTTGGCGCTGATGGCTGCGTGGTTCGGCTCGCGTTTTTGGCTCATGGTCGGTCACGCCCTCGCTGTTTTCCCCACGATTAGGGAGTAATCTAGGGGCAAGGGACTGTCCTGTCAACGAATTAGCGACGTTGAGAAGAAGTCTTCTCACGAAGAATGCCTCTTCCGGGGTTCGCAAATCGGCCTGGTACGACGGTCTGCCACATTGACCCAACCGCCGTCCGTGAGCGCGAACAGCGACCGCCATTCTGGCAGGCGTACCGAGGTCTTGACATTGCCCGATTGACGCAAGACAATTCGAGAGCTTGTTTTATGACGCGCACTGCTCCGGGGCAAGGGTCTGGCATTCGACTTGCTGTTTTCTGAAGGATGCAGCTTGTTTGTCTGGACAAATTTCTCCCTCAGCCCGCCGCTTGCGGCAGGTTGAGCTTTCAATAAACGATTAGCGAGAAGTCGAGGAGACACATCATGGCAGAAGAAAAAATCATTGGGATCGACCTCGGAACGACGAATTCGGTCGTGGCGGTCATGGAGGGCGGCGAGGTCAAGGTCATCGCGAATCAGGAAGGCAATCGACTGACGCCGAGCGTCGTCGCGTTCACCGACAAGGGCGAGCGTCTGGTAGGCGATCCGGCCAAACGTCAGGCGATCACCAACCCACGCCGCACCGTTTACTCGATCAAACGGTTCATGGGCCGGCGTCACAAGGAAGTCGCCGAGGAAGAGAAGCTGGTTCCCTACAAGGTCGTCGGCGCGGTCGAGGAGCCTGTCAAGGTGGATATCGATGGCAAGGCGTACACGCCGCCGGAGATTTCCGCGATGATCCTTCGCAAGCTCAAGGAGTCCGCCGAGTCGTACCTCGGCCACACGGTCCGCAAGGCCGTCATCACGGTGCCGGCTTATTTCAACGATGGCCAGCGTCAGGCGACGCTGGAGGCCGCGCAGGTCGCCGGCTTCGACACCGAATGGGAGATCGAAGACCCCGGCACCGGCAAGCGCGAACGCAAGCGCATGCGCATCATCAACGAGCCGACGGCGGCGGCGCTGGCGTATGGCCTGGACAAGAAGAAGGACCAGAAGATCGCCGTCTTCGATCTCGGCGGCGGCACGTTCGACATCTCGATCCTCGAAGTGGCTGACGGCGTCTTCAAGGTGCTATCGACCAATGGCGACACGCACCTGGGCGGCGACGACTTCGATCAGGTGGTGCTGGCGTGGATCGCCGACGAGTTCAAGAAGGACAACGGCATCGACCTGCGCAAGGACCACATGGCCCTGCAGCGTCTGAAGGAGGCGGCCGAGCGCGCCAAGAAGGACCTGTCGCAGCAGACGCAGACCGACATCAATCTGCCGTTCATCACGGCCGACGCTTCGGGCGCGAAGCACATTCAGATGACGCTGACGCGCGCGAAGTTCGAGCAGATGGTCGATCCGCTCGTCGAGCGCTGCCGGGGACCGGTCCTGCAAGCGATGAAGGACGCCCGCCTCAAGACGAAGGACATCGACGAGGTCGTGATGGTCGGCGGCATGACGCGTATGCCGCGCATCTCGGAACTGGTGAAGGAGATCTACGGCAAGGAAGGCCACAAGGG
>JBBRIK010000530.1:0-4962 GCA_038221045.1 Gemmatales bacterium | reverse complement strand
AAACCCGGATGTGCCGGCGGGGCTGTCCGCTCTGGTCATGCAACTGCTCGCCAAGGAGCCGGACGGCCGTCCCTCCTCGGCCGGTGCAGTCGTGGCCGCTCTGGAAGCAATCGAGGCCAGCGGACTTCCTTCTGACCCCCGAGGACCAACATCAATCACTCCTTCTGTTCCAAGGGCCTCTTCGCGCCCTTTACGTCGCTGGGGTCTCGCGGTTGCTCTGCTCGCTCTGATCGTTGGAGCCGTGTATCTCAGCCTTTCCAACAGGGCCGAGCATCCTCCCAATGGCACAGGCAGGAAAGGGAATTCGCAGGAGCCACTCGAAGAGTCGGCTCACCCATTCGAGTCTCTCGACGCGGCGGCTATCCCTGCCGGCGAGCGTTTCCCCTGGCAGCCCGACGAACTCGTCGCTGTACTCGGCGAACATCGCGGCCGGCACTGGGGACGAGTGCGCAGTCTGGCCCGAAGCGCCGATGGTTCCCTCCTGGTTACCGCCGGTGAGGGTCGCGTCCATCTATGGGACGCGACGACGCTCCGGCTGCGAGCGGTCCTGCCGGTGGAAGGGGCCGATTGCGCCGCGTTCGCTCCCAGCGGAAAGATCCTGGCCACGGGCGAGAGTTGGCAGGGGTTCGTGCGGTTCTGGGAACTGGATGCGGAAGGTCCCAAGCAGAAGGGTTCCTTTCGCTCCGAAGACGGTGCCGGGAGGCTGGCCTTCAGCGCGAACGGCAAGACACTCGCGGTTGGCGGCCGGAGCAAGGTTCGGCTGATCGATCTGAAGGAGGAACAACCGAAAGAGCGCCATGTGCTGGACGGTCCAGGCGGCGGAGTGACGGCGCTGGCATTCTCCGCGGATGGCGAAATTCTGGCGGCGGTCGATACGCGGTTCATGGTGCGCATCTGGGAACTTAAACAAGGCCAGCCGAAAGCGAAGCCGCCGCTGCCCGAACAGGTGCAGAACTTCCAGTCGTATCCCGAGGAGGTGCAGGGACTCGCATTTTCTCCCACTGGCAGGACGCTGGCGGTCGCTCTCGACGGGAATTTGCGCCTGTGGGACTTTCGTGGGCACACGCCCCAGCAACGAGCGATGGTTCAGCACTGTTGCCCACCTATTGCCTTCGCGCCGGGCGGTCAGGCTCTCGTCTGTGGTTATCGCCTCGGAACGGGTGACATCCGAGTCTATGATCTCACCGGGGACGTCCTGAAAGAGCGGATTATCGTTCCTCTGAGAAAAGTGCAGACCGCCACGTTTGGCGCGGACAGCAAGACACTGATCACGGCGACCCAGGAAGGAGTCGTGCGCCTTTGGGACGTCAACGGCGCGCAAGCGCGAGAGCGCATCGCTCCTGAAGGTCACGCTGGCCCGATTACCGCGCTGGCCTCTGCTGGCGCGACCCTGGCCACGGCATCGAGCGCCGAGGGCACCGTCAGACTCTGGACTCTGGGTGGCCGAGCGCCCGTGCGTCGCGACGTTGTCCTCGAACACACCCGCGACGTGTCGTCACTCTCCTTCAGCCCCGATGGCCGAACCTTGGCCTCGGCGACCGCGTCGCCAGCCATTCAACTCTGGGACACGAGGATAAGCCAGCCGGTCGAACTTACGGTTCAGGTCACTCCTCGCGGCGTCAACGAGGTCGCCTTCGCGCCCGATGGAAAGGTCATCGCCTGCGCCGGCGGCGAAATGTCGATCCAACGGCTGGACTTCTCTCAGGAACCGGCTCGCGAACGGGAGCCCCTTCCAGCGACCCTGGAGCCGATGGTGTACGCGCCCGACGGCTCGTTGTTGGTGGGAACTGAGTTGGTGAACGTGCCGACGTTGCGACTCTGGAACCTGTCCGGCGCGAAACCGGCGGAGGGGGCACGGTTCACGAAAGAGGGGATGAGGGAGCCGCTTGCCCTGGCCCTCTCCGCCGATGGCAAGACCCTCGCTTGCATCGGCAAGAATGACCCGACGGTGTGGCTCTGGGACCTCTCGACCACGAAGCCACGCGTGGACGGCGTTTTGCCAGGCGGCGGTGCCGCGATCACGGCCGTCGCTTTTGGACCCGCCGGCAAGACACTCGCTTACACGGACAAGGCTGGGGCCCTCGTCCTCTGGGATGTGGCCGCACAGGAGAAACGCGGTGGCTGGCGTCTGCCGGGAGCGGTGCGGAAAATGGCATTTGACTCCTCGGGCCGCCACCTGATCCTGGGCAACAACAATGGCACCGTGTACATCCTGCGCTTGCCGGCACCTATATCGACAAGGGGTCCATAGTGGACATGACCCTCACAGGTTCCAGACGTGGTCGGTGGGAGGCGGGGTAATCGGCGCAGGATAGTAGTACACCTGTGGCTGCGCTGGCACCAGGCGTATTGCTGGGGGCTGCAAATAAGTACCACACGCTGCCACAATCCCGACCGCGACGAAGACAGGGACAAGAGCGAACAAGTTGCGAAGATATCGGAAGGTCATCGGTCTCCTCCGTGGGGGACGAGGGACCGATATCCGCTATACCGCCGGCTGCTGTCAGCGCCGGATTCCGTCACTTCTGGCGCTTCCAGACGACCACGAACAGGTTCGTACCGGACCACGAGCCGATTTGAGTAGGCCGGTCTTCACCTGCCGCCTGGTTCCGGCAGACCTTGAACGTGTCGCCGTCCAACTCGTAAATCCCCTTGCTCAGTTTGGGCAGTTCGGGTCCGTCGGGGAAATACATGTCGATTGCCTTCGGCTTCTGGCCGGGATCGAGTTTGATGGTCGTCTCGTGCGTCTGGTCCTTGACCTTGACGATGTACTTGTCGCCGCGAATGATGAGACTGGTCCCCTCGAGTTTCTTGTCCGCGACGCGCTCGCCGTTGACCTCCAGTTCGGCCATGATCCAGCGGCCCTGGAGTTTCTCCAACTCCTTCTTGGCCTCATCTTTCGGTTTGTCGGCAGCGACAACCAGGACGAACAGGGCCTTTGCCTTCATGATGTACTTCCTCAGATGGGTTCGACCGTCAGCCTACGGGAGAGATCCCACGACGACAACTCCGCACACTTTAGGG
Organism: Gemmatales bacterium; assembly: GCA_038221045.1. Taxonomy (GTDB): domain Bacteria; phylum Planctomycetota; class Planctomycetia; order Gemmatales; family Gemmataceae; genus JBBRIK01. The sequence continues at coordinate 1,938 of JBBRIK010000530.1, read as the reverse complement.
TCGCTCGCACGGATGAGTTTTCCGCGTCAAATAGGTGCGTATCTCCGACCCCAGATGAACCGGGGCGTTCTCGCCTACCCTCACCATGATGGATGGCGGGGGGTCCCGAAAGAGGTAATCGACCTTGGTGACGTCGATCCAACCACCCTTGACCATCCGCGGTCCTTCTTCCTCAACCCCCAGCAAGGCCAGGTCATTTCCGTAGACGACGGACCCCTTGCAGTAAGTTTGGGCCTTGAGCACGTTGAGGACATAGGCACCTCGATCCTCGATTGTGACCTCCAGTTCTTGCAGAATGTCGCCGGCGGCCGAGCGCACCGTGATCCGGTGCTCTCCCGGCCTGGCTTGTACCACTCGAGTTCGACTGGGGAATGAAGTGCGCCAGGAGCCGCCATCGAGTTCGATTTTCACCTCCTGGGTGCTGGCGTTCTCGATGTGGATGGTCGCCGTGAGCCGCGTGGAGCCAGTCCAGTTCCACACTTCGATCACCATCCATCCGAAAAGGATGCACATCACGAACGCGAACAATGTCCCTTTGCGCGCTGGCTGGAGCTCTACTCTCCGAAGGGCCACAAACGTCATCACGATGATGACGCAGGCAGCGATCAGGAGGGATACGTCCCATCGGACGCTGCGTCTGTCCAGGCACATGACAGGTGCCGTCACGGCCAGGAGCAGCAAGCCGCTGCCCAGCCATTTCAGACGGCGCGGCCACGGCGACGTCCGCAGACGAATGTCCAGATCGCGTTCCATACTCACGGGAGATTCAATCGGCGGAGCCAGTGGTATCGGCTCTGAGGTAATCGCTTCTGGGGCGGGTTCAGGCTTTGGGTGGATCGGTAACGGGGTGCGCGGCGTCACCTGGACGAAACGCGGACATTCCGGACACTTGACCGAGAGGCCAGCGAGCAGGTCGCGGAAGGAAACTTTCCGGAGACAGTGCGGGCATTCGATCTCGATCATCGACGCCTCCGGTGGTACGGTTCATTACAGTCAAGATAGAGAGAAAATGTCTCGGTTTCGAGTAAGAAAATGCGTCAGATCCGAATGGCATGAAGTTAAGAAGAAATCGAATCACGAAAACACGAAGGAACGAAAATACGAATCAAATTGGGAGCAGCAGAGGCCGCTACTTTCCTGTTCCTGTCCTTTCGTGATTTCGTTCCTTCGTGTTTTCGTGATGGAAATTTCTCTTAGCCGGTGTTCTGGAAAGATGAGCCAGCAGCAAGCGATGAGCAGCCCATGATTCTGCCCGTGCGCGGCTGAGTAAATTGTGATTGGCAATGTCAGGGTATCGCCAATCATGGTCAAAGGGAGGTCGATCGCACAAATTGCCCCAAGCCACGACAGGAGGTTCTATTACAAAGCCCCGTGGACCTATGACTTGTCATTGCGGCTCCCGAGGGACCACGCGGCCCATCGCTCTGCTCAGCCCCGGCCCACGAACGGCATCTTGGTGGCCATCACGGTCAGGAACAAGACGTTCGCGTCCAGGGGGAGACTCGCCATGTACACCACCGCTCGGGCTACATTGGCGACGTCCATTGTCGGCTCAACCGCGTTCTCACCGCTCGCCTGAGCCACCCCCTGCTTCATCCGCGCTGTCATTTCGGTCTCGGCATTGCCGATGTCGATCTGGCCGCAAGCGATGTCGTACTTCCGGCCGTCCAGAGCGCTGCACTTGGTGAGTCCGGTGATGGCATGCTTGCTGGCTGTGTAGGGCGCGGAGTTTGGCCTGGGTGCGTGCGCTGAGATCGACCCGTTGTTGATGATGCGGCCGCCTCGGGGGGTCTGATCCTTCATCAGCCGAAAAGCGGCCTGGGTACAGAGAAACGCTCCCGTCAGGTTGATATCGATGACACGACGCCACTGCTCGATCGTCAATTCCTCCAGAGGGAGCGGCGGCGCGCCGGTCCCAGCATTGTTGAACAGCAGGTC
>JBBRIK010000529.1:0-4963 GCA_038221045.1 Gemmatales bacterium | reverse complement strand
GACGGTCCGGGCAGCAGGGCGCAGTGGAGGGGATGTACGGATTCGACATTGAGCCGAAGGTCGCACCCGGAGGCGCGGCCAATCAGGGTGAGCGGGGCATGCAGGGGCCGGCTCGCTCCGGTCTGTCGTCCATTCTGGACGATCAGCTGCCCCGCCGCGGATGCGGGCGCAACGCTGTCACCGCCAGAGATGACCGGTTCAAGCGAATCCATCCGGACGACCCTCGCACGAGCCTTAGCTGACAAGGCTCCTCTATCATCGGCGGTCCGGGAAAAAAAGTTTAAAGAGTTGTTCGGCGGAAGTGGGTCGTCGATTGTTCCGAGGCGAAAGGGAGAGGTTGCGAAAGCTCGGGGAGCCACCTCTTGCCGCTTGCGGCTTAGCGGTCTTCTGCTAAGCCGCAAGCGGCAAGAGGCACGTCAGACGCCGAGAAGGCGGTTGAGTTCCTTGACGAGGACCGCTTCGGCCTGCACGCCAACCATGCGATTCTTGGGCTGTTCGCCACCGTGGAAGAACAGCAACTGGGGAATGGCGGAAATGGCGTAGCGGACGCCGATGTCCTGATTGTCGTCCGTGTTCAGTTTGCCTACCTTGACTCGCCCGGCGAACTGATCGGCGATCTTCTCGACGGTGGGGCCGAGCATGCGGCATGGCCCACACCAGGGCGCCCAGAAGTCCACGAGGACCGGGACGGCGCTCTCGACGACCTCCGATTGCCAGTTTTCCGTTGTCAATTCGATGACGTTGGCGCTTGCCATGAGGATCCCTCTTTTCTGAGTGACGATGTCGCAAACATCGGCATTATACGCAGAGTCTCCAGACCGGAACAACGTTGCTCGCTTGCCAGAGTTCTCCGATCTCACGTCTTTCGATGCCGGTGGCAGAGGAGCGGTTACATCGCTGCTTTGCAGAAGAGCGCTACGCCGCAAGCGGCAAGGTCAGACCGCGTGCAGGGAAGCGAAGAACGCACGTAAACTGTCGCGCCGTTCCAGTGGCACCCATTCAAAATTCATCTGCCGATCCGTCACCTCCCAGAAGACACGATCGCTCATGCAGAGCAGGTCCTGCTCCGCGCGGCGAAGGGTCTCGGGCGGGACGTCGCTCAGGGCGGCCTTGACCTCGGCCGCCTCGGCGCTATAGCCCATCTGGATAAGCCGGCCGCCGATGATGGCCTTGCCCTTGACCGCCAGCGGCAACGGTCCCGAGACGGTGCGATGACGTACCGCCAGCAACTGCTGCAACAAGGCCGGGGCAGCCGTGCTCTTCTTCTCGAACGCGCGATCGACTAGCGTTCCCAGATCGAAGATGAGCATTTGCGGCACGAACTCCATCCCCGCCGAGAGGGCCAGATCGCTGTAATAGCGCAGATAGGCGGCGATCCGCTCCAGCAGGGCAGGCCGGCCGTCGAGTTCCTGGCCCAGCCGGCGATACTGGTAGAGCAGATCGTAGATCGCGTGCATGTCCTTGCGCTTGATGGCCTCGCGCAGGAAGTTGTTGAAGATGCGCACGGCCAACTCGAGGACCTTGTCGTCGCCGTCGCCGGCTGCATGAGCCCCGATGACGCGGACGGTGTCGCTCAGCTCGGAGAGCGTGTCCGGCGCCTTGGTCAGGGCGCTCATGTAGATGAGGTACATCTGCCACAGGGCGGCGTGTTCGAGCCAGGTGCCGTCGGCGTTGAGGATGTCGAGCGCTTCCGCCGACAGGCCGACGAGATCGCGGCGTTCGACTTTGAACCACACCTCGGGCAATTGCCCCTTGTTTTTTCGATAGTGGTCGAGCAGTTGCTTGAAGCACCAGACGCCCTCGGCCGCGACGCCGCGGTCGGCCCGGTCGATCGACTTGAGCACAATGGTGCCGATCTGTTGCAGGGCATCGCGGACGTTGTCGTGAGCGATTCCGACCTCGTCCTTGCCGTGCTTGGCGCGTTCGACGTTGCAAATCACCTGCATCTTCAGACGTGCGAGAATGTGCGACGGATCGAGAAAGCGAATGACGTAGAAGAAGTAGGGAATCAGGACGATCCAGCCGAGCATGGCGCCGCCGATGGCGGTCCGATAGGCCCATACGGGCGCGAATTCAGGACCGATGAGGTAGGCGACCCAGAGGACATGAGCGGCTCCGAGCGCGCTGAGCACCAGCATGCAGCGGTTGACGGTATCGCGAAGGAACATCTCGATCAGCTTGGGCGTGTGCATGTTGGCCGTCATCGGGATGGCGAGTCCGACGGCGGCGATCAGCATGGCGAGCATGTTGTTGTACGCGCGGGCCACCGGCGACAGGACGTCAACCATCTTGACGTTGCCGTTGAAGCCGGCGTAACTGCGCTGTTCCTCGCTCGGCTGGCCGAGGCGGTTCCACTCCCAGAGGAATTCGAGGCTGAACAGGACGAAGGCCGTCACCGCCAGGATCACGACGCCGCGGACGAACTTCCGCTGGATCTCCATGCCGATCCCTCTTCACAAGCCAAGCACGAAGGCAATGTGAAGATTATGTTTGGTTTTCGTGAAGGGGGCAAGCGGCGATCAGGCGCGGACGCAGTTTCGTCCGGAGTTCTTGGCGAGATAGAGTTTTTCGTCCACCTGCCGGATCAACTCGGTGGGAGTCATCGTCTCGTCGCCGCTCGTCGTCGCGAGGCCGACGCTGACCGTCACGGGGTAGGTCTTCCCCTCGTACTGGAATTGATGGGTATCGACGAGAACACGGACGCGCTCGGCCACCGTGATTGCGCCGTCGAGGGCCGTCTCGGGAAGGACGATGGCGAACTCCTCGCCGCCGTAGCGGGCGAACAGTTCTTCCTTGCGGATGCTGCCCTTGACGCAGGCCGCCACCTCACGAAGTGTGAAATCGCCGCCGAGATGGCCCAGGTCGTCGTTGACGGTCTTGAAGCGATCGATGTCGAACAGCATGAGCGCGAGAGGCCGGCAGTAACGCGCCGAGCGAGCGATCTCGCGGTCGAGGAACTCCATCAGATAGCGCTTGTTGTGAATGTCGGTCAGGGCGTCGATGATGGTGAGACGATAGATTTCCTCGTGATACTCCGCCTCGACGTTGCCGCCGGCGAGATAGCGATAGATGCAGTTGCCGACGCGCAGATAGTCGCCGTCCTTGAGTTTGCAGATCGAGGCCGGCACGTCGTTGACGAAGGTGCCGTTGGTGCTCTGCAGATCGACCGCGTAGTAGCCATCGGCTCCTGGCTGGATACGGGCATGGCGGCGCGACACGGAGTGATCGTTGATGCGGATATCGCAATCGTTGCCGCGGCCCAGGACGACAGGCGTGTCGCTCAGCGGATAGCGCGTCCCCATGCCAGGGCCGGTCGGATAGATGTGGACCACGCAGGCATCGCGGCGCGTGGCGGAGACGAGCCGGTCAGGGCCAGTGACCCAGGTTTCCGTCGCTTTCTCCGTGCGTTCCACCATGGCTCAATCCGGGAAGGGAGATCAGGCGAGTCGTGGAGTCCGCAGCCTCCCGACGACCTCGCCGGAACCGATGCATGAACTTTGTGCAATTCTAGTTCAAGAAAGAAGCGAGTGCCAGCAAAAGCGGCTCGTCCTGGTTTTCCGTTGACGGGGAGCCGTGAGGACGCCAGGATCGACACACCCCGTCGCCTGGAGGATCGCCGATGCCCGCTCCATCAGAGGACAATCCCCAGGTCGTGGCCGAACTGCCGTCGCCCCAACCGGCGCTGGGCAACGCTCCCCCCTCGACGTCCTCGCTCTGGCTGGAAGTGAGCGCGGTCCTGGCCGTGTCCGTCTTTCCCTGGCTGTGGGACGCTATCGAGCTTCGGTTGCATACGACTGAGCCGCGACCATACTGGCTCGATTCTCTGAGTCTTTTCGCGCACAGTGCCTGCAAGATCTTCGTGGTCCTTTACCTGATTCACCGGAGCGGCGAGAAGTGGAAGGTTTTTGGCCTGGTTCGGCCAGGACTCGGCGATCTGGTGATGGGAGTGGTCCTGTTCGTCGCGGATTACTGGATGTGGGTACTGCTTCGTCCGATGTTGCCGGACGAGGTCGAAATCCGCGATCCGATTTCCTCGCGCCTGGGAGGAGGGCTGGACTACGGATTGCTGGTCCTCAAGCACCTGGCGAATGGATTCGCCGAAGAGTTGATCCTGCGCGCGTATCTTATCACCCGGCTCGAACGCTTGCTGGAGTCGCGAACCCAAGCGGTGCTTCTCTCGGCGCTCGCGTTCGCGTCGTATCACCTCTATTACGGCCCCGGAGGAGCGTTGCTGTACATCTTCTTCATGGGTCTGTTCTTCGGAGGGTCCTACCTTCTCGTGCGCCGCGTCTGGGGCTTTGCGCTGGCACACGCCCTCATTAACATCTTCATCGACCTTGCCAGTGCGTCCGGTTCAGTTCAGTAGCGCCGGAATAACCTTGCCCGCGACGTCGGTCAGGCGGAAGTCGCGGCCGCCGAAACGGAACGTCAACTTCGTGTGATCGAGGCCCAGGCAGTGCAAGATCGTCGCGTGCCAGTCGTTGACGTGGACCGGGTCGCGCGCCACGTTGTAGCCGAACTCGTCGGTCGCACCGTAGACCTGGCCGCCCTTGATGCCGCCGCCCGCCATCCAGATCGAGAAGCAGCGCGGATGATGATCGCGGCCAAAACCGCCCGCGAGATTGCCCTGCCCGTAGGCCGTCCGGCCGAATTCGCCGCCCCAGATCACCAGCGTGTCGTCGAGCATGCCGCGCTGCTTCAGGTCTTGCAGAAGGGCAGCTGCCGGTTGATCGGTGGCAGCGCACTGGCGCTTGAGGGCGTTGGTCACGTCGCCATGATGGTCCCAGCCGCGATGGAACAACTGCACGAAGCGGACGCCGCGCTCGACGAGCCGCCGCGCCAGCAGACAGTGACGAGCGAAGGAGCCGGGCGTCTTCACCTCGGGACCGTAGAGATCCTGGACCATTTGCGGCTCCTTGCTGACGTCCATCAGTTCGGGGACGCTGGTCTGCATGCGGAAGGC
>JBBRIK010000528.1:0-4973 GCA_038221045.1 Gemmatales bacterium | reverse complement strand
CGATGACGACGGCGCAGAAGGTCGCGTGTAACAAGGCGCGCTGGGATCGCATCATTGTAAAGAAAGGAATCAGGTCTGGCCGCTTGCGGTTTCGCGGGGTTGAAGACCGCTAAGCCGCAAGCGGCAAGACAGATCGCTTCTCACCTGACCTTCGACGCGAGGCGGAGGAGGGGGCGACGGCCTCGACAGCAACCAGACGATGGTGAAGAGAACCGCCAGGATCGAGGCGGCGATGACGACGATCAAGGGAGGCGACAGTTTGAAACTGCCTGCCTCGACTTCAGGTTCCGGCTCGATGACGGGAATCCCCGCTGGCGACTCTGGAGCGACAGCAGCCACCGGCACCTCACGAGCCATCAGCACCTGCACCGCGACTGGCGCTTCCGGTGCGGCGGCTGGTTGCGGAGTCACGGCGGGAAGTGGCTGCCCGCGCGAGGGTTTCTTGAGGTAGCCATTCAGGGCGGCGGCGAACTCCTCCATCGACGGATAACGGTCTTCCGGCTTGCGGGCGATGGCCTTCATGCAGATGGCTTCGATGTCGGCGTCGAGGCCGGGCCGAAACTCCGAGGGCGGCGGCGAATCCTGAGTCAGCACAAGACCCAGGATGAGCGCGGGCGGCCCGGTGAAGGGAGTTCGGCCGGTGAGCAATTCGTAGAGAATAACGCCGAGACTATAGATGTCGCAGGCCGCCCCCACCGCTTCAAGGTTGCCGACCACCTGCTCGGGCGGCATGTACTGAGGCGTTCCGAGAATCGCTCCCAGTTTGGTCAAGCGCGACGCCTCGTGACGCTCCAGGCGGGCCAGGCCGAAATCCATGATGACCGGCTCCTTGCGCTGGTCGATCATGATGTTGGCGGGCTTCAGATCGCGATGAACGATGCCGTGGCGGTGCGCTTCCTTCAGCGCCAGCGCGACCTTGCGGACGAGCAGTGCGGCCTGCGCGGGATTAACGCCGCCGCCCCGGTCGATGTAGTCGGAAACCTGCCGGCCCTCGATGTAGGCCATCGCCAGATACGGAACGCCGCCCTCCTCGCCGATCTCGTAAATCGAACAGACGTTCGGATGATGCAGCGCGGCGGCAGCGCGGGCTTCGCGGTAGAAGCGCTCGCGGACGTGCGGGCCGTCGTCGGGATCGAACTTCGGCACCTTCAGAGCGACTTCGCGTTCGAGTTGTTCGTCGCGGGCCAGATAGACCTTACCCATGCCTCCCTGGCCGATCTGGCGAATGATCTTGTACTTGCCGATGCGTGTGGGAGGAGTCGCGGCCGGCATCACGTCCGTCATCAGGGGCAGGGGCGCGGCCGGCGTCTCGGGTCCCTCGGGAGCCATCGTCTCGGCCCCAAGGTTGACGTGCGGCATCATCGTCGCGGCCTGGGCTTGCTGCAAATGCGCTCCCTGGCGTCGAAAGCGAACGGTGATCTCTTCGAGCGGCGCAGCGGTGTTGGCTTTCCGGCGGGCCTCGAATTCGGTGCGGACCAATCCCAGAGCGGCAGTCTCCGGCGTACCCAGTTCGGGATAGGCGGACAGGTAGCTCTCCAGTTCGACTCGCTCGCCCTTTTCCCAGCGGCGGCGCAGGTCGAGTTTGACCAACTCGATGAGTGCCGGCAGACGCAGACGGTCGCCGAGGGGAGGCAACGATCTGATGCGTTCGGGGAGGGCGTCAACGTTCCAGATCCGGTTGAACTCCATCAACCAGGTCTTGATGAGCTGCTTGTCTTCCTGGCTCAGCGGCTGAAGGGCCGAAGGTCGGCTTGCCATGGACCACCTGTGAGAGACAACCATTTCTTGCCGCTTGCGGCGTAGCGGGGAGAAGAGCGCTACGCCGCAAGCGGCAAGAATCGACAGCGTTTCCCTCAGCCAGTATACCCTGCCGTCGTGCGTCTACAACCTTCTGCTCGACGAGCCAGGCTATAATAGGCTCACAATCGTCTCATCCCCCTCGATGAGTCCGCGATGACGACCGAATCGGCCTTTCTGAATGCGATCCTCGACGAAGCCGACGACGATACGTCGCGCCTCGTCTTTGCCGACTGGCTCGAAGACAACGGCCAGGCCGATCGCGCCGAGTTCCTGCGCTTGCAATGCGAACTCGCAAACTGGATACCCGAACGGGCGCGGCGCGAACAGAAGCAGGAACGCGAACGGGAACTGCTAGCCGAACATGCCCGCGACTGGCTCGGCCCTCTCCTCGATTTTCCTGTGTCCTGGCACTTCGAGCGCGGCCTGGCACACTTGACTCTCGATGCCGAGGTCCTTCTCGATCAACTGCCGGACCAGGCGGTTGACTGGTTTCGCAGTGCCTGGATTCAGCGCGTCCGACTGGAGAACTGTGTCGGGCGTATGGCCGCCCTTGCGAAATGCTCGCTGATCCGGGCGATTCCTGAGCTCGACCTGAGCCGCGCGCATCTCGGACGCGAGGAACTGGCGGGGGCGTTCGAGTCAAAGGTCTTCAATCGATTGCGGGGACTCGATCTATCCAACAACGAGATTCCGCGCGAGGTGATGCTCGAACTCCTGACGGGCGAGTCGCTGCAGCAACTGCGCTGGCTCGACCTCCGCAACAACCGCATCTGGCTTGAGGCGAGCGATCAACGTTTCATCCTCTTTGCGAGCCGGCGTTTGCGGATCGATCTCTCCGGAAATCCTGCCGGGCTGCCTATCGAGGGGACGAGCGCGCGCGGCGAGTGCGCCTTGCGGAAACCCGGTGCGGTACTGGTCAATTCAATCGGCATGAGACTGGCTTTCATCCCGGCCGGTTCGCAGTGGATGGGCGCGCCGGAAAATGAGGAAGGCTCCTTCGCCAATGAACGGCCGCGCCACGAAGTGATCCTGAGCCGGCCTTTTCATCTGGGCGTGTTTCCAGTGACGCAGTTTGAATACGAGATGATAATGGGAGAGGATCCTTCTCACTTTCACCCCACATCCGGCTTCGGACCCTTCCATCCGGTCGAGGACGTCACCTGGGACGAGGCAGGGGCGTTCTGCAAGCGTCTCTCAAATTTGCCTGGGGAACGGAAAGCGGGGCGGGTCTATCGACTGCCGACCGAGGCAGAATGGGAATACGCTTGCCGGGCCGGCACGACGACGCCATTTCACTTCGGCGCGAGTTTGAACTCCTCTCTGGCGAACTTCGGAGGCTCCCAGGTTTATGCGCGAGACGAGCCAAATTCCACCAGGGGCATGACGACGCCGGTGGGCAGCTACCCCGCCAATCCATTCGGACTGTACGACGTTCATGGCAACGTCTGGGAGTGGGTCCACGACTTCTACTCGCCCAACTACTATGTCCATCAGCCCATGAAGGATCCCACGGGACCCGCGCAGGGGACGGACCATGTCTTGCGCGGGGGTTCGTGGTACATCGTGTCAAGGGGATGTCGCTCGGCGGAACGGTGCTACACCAACGAAGCGCCGGTGACGCAGATGGGCAGCATCGGTTTCCGCGTCGCGATGGATGCGTGAGGACCGCCTCCTGCAAAGCCGCAAGCGGCAAGAAGGCGATTGGCACAGGCGTTGCCTGCTCCTCCTTGACAGAGAGTTCACCTCGCAAGCAGGCAGACAATGACCACCAGCCAGGGCAATGGCGAGAAGATCGACGCCCTCTCTTCAGCCCGTAGCGCCGGTCTCCGTTACGTCCACGATGGCCGCGGCGGCATTCGCCGAATTCGCAGCGGCACGGGTTTCCGCTATGTCACTTCCGAGGACCAGGCCGTCCGCGATCAGGAGACGCTGGCCCGGATTCGCGCACTCGCCATCCCTCCCGCCTGGCGCGACGTCTGGATCTGCTCTCAACCCAATGGCCACCTTCAGGCCACGGGACGCGACGCACGCGGACGCAAACAGTATCGATACCACTCTCGTTGGCGGACCGTGCGCGACGAGACGAAGTACGATCGCCTGATCGCCTTCGGCCAGGCCCTGCCCCAACTCCGCGCCCGCGTCGAGGCGGACCTGTCTCAGCCCGCTCTCCCGCGCAGCAAGGTGCTGGCCACGGTAGTCCGCCTGCTGGAGATGACGCTGATCCGCGTTGGTAATGAAGAGTACGCGAAGGCCAACGATTCCTTTGGACTCACCACGCTTCGCAATCGTCATGTCAAGGTGGACGGCGCGACGGTCCACTTCGCATTCCGGGGCAAGAGCGGCGTCCGCCATCAAATCGACGTTCACGACCGCCGGCTGGCGGCTGTCGTTCGGCGCTGCCGGGACCTCCCTGGGCATGAATTATTCGAGTACCTGGACGAGCAAGGGAACACCCACGTCATCGATTCAGCGGACGTCAACGACTATCTGCGCGACGTCACCGGCGAGGAATTCACGGCCAAGGATTTCCGTACCTGGGCCGGCACGGTTCTGACAGCCGTTGCGCTGCGAGAATGCGAGGCGTGCGACTCTCAAGCGCGAGTCAAACGCAACGTGGTCTCGGCGATTGCCTCGACGGCCCAACATCTCGGTAACACAGCCTCGGTCTGTCGCAAGTCCTACGTTCATCCCGCAGTCATCGAAGCCTATCTGGAAGGGGCGCTTCCGCACTCTCTTCGGGGGCGAGCGCGGAAGGACGCCAGCGACGCGGGGAAACTGCATCCGGAGGAGGCCGCCGTGCTGCGGTTTCTGCGAAAGCGACTGGCACCCTGAGTAGATATTATTTGGCATGGCACTTGCTTTGAGAAATGAAAGTGTCAATGAACAGACAAGTCGAGAAGGAGACCAAGCATGGCGGATACAAAGGGTAAGGTCAAAGAAACAATCGACAACGTCGCCGACAAGGCCAAGGAAGTGACCGAAAAAGTGGTCGATAAGACCAAGGATGTCGCGCACGACGTGGGTGAAAAGGTCAAGGAAGCGGGCGATAAAATCAAGGATAAGAGCGAGTGACTGCTCACCGTCCTGTCAGAACTGAGCACTGCGTTTCCCAACACCAAGCGTGTTCGCGCCGAACTTGATCGGTACGAACACGCTCGTTTTCATTCTGGCGA
>JBBRIK010000527.1:0-4973 GCA_038221045.1 Gemmatales bacterium | reverse complement strand
TCTGCCGTTCCGGCGCGACAGGCTCGGGACCAGCGGCGGTGCGCTGGAGCGTCTTGGTGCTGATGTGCCGATCGCGCACCTCGCCTGTCTCACGGTCGAGATGGAAGCGGTCGGGAGTGACCTGCCCGGAGACGACCGTCTCGCCGAGTCCCCATGCTGCCTCGACGAGCATCTGCTTGCCGGTGAGATCGAGCGGATCGCGCGTGAACAGCACGCCAGCGGCCTCCGCGGGAACGAGCTGCTGGACGACGACGGCCATCGACAGGCCGTCTCCCGTGACACCCTGCTGCTTGCGGTAAGCGAGAGAGCGTTCGGTGTCGAGCGACTCCCAACAGCGCGCGACGGATTCGAGGAGAGAGGCTTCGCCGCTGACGCCGAGAATGGTCTCCTGCTGTCCGGCGAAGCTGGTCGTCGCTCCGTCCTCGGCCGTGGCGGATGAGCGAACGGCGACAAGGCCGCTGCCGAGCCGCCGATAGGCATCGGTGATGGCGCTGGCGAGCGGGTCCTCCAGGGGTAGCCGTCCTTTGAGTCGGCGATGGGCGGCCGTGCTGATGCAGAAGCCGAGTGGGACCGGCAGGCCGGCCCTGGCCATCAGGCCAAGGCTGAGTCCTTTGCCGCCGACATTATCGACGTCGCCGGGGTGAATCTGATCGAAAGAATGAATCTCGTCCATCGGCGCGCAGCCGCGATCGGCTCCCCTTGACAGGTCATCCTCGCTCGCTACTATCACATGAAGAGTCGCCCCCATCGTCTAGAGGCCTAGGACATAGCCCTCTCAAGGCTAAGACAGGGGTTCGAATCCCCTTGGGGGTACTCGCTCGTTTGCCTTCGTCCAGCCGTGTGAAGCAAGCTGTTGTTTCACACGGCTGGGTCTGTTTTCGGGCTTGCTGCTCGATCTCCTTGCGATGCCACCGGTTGACCGTTACGAGCCGTGAGTAAAACGTCATGTCCTTCCGGAACCTCTTCGGCTTTCTCGTCCCCGTGTTTCGCCGTCCCGGCCGCTCGCTCGCCGTCCTCATCCTTCTCGCTCTCCTTGGCGCCGGACTGACGCTCGCAGGCGTGAACCTGTGGGCCGGTTGGCACGAGCGCAAAGGCCGGCAGCAGGCGGCCCGCTATGACTTCGACGCCGCCTATCACCATTTTCAGCAGTGCCTGCGCGTCTGGAGCGGCAACGGCGACGTTCACCTGGAGGCGGCTCAGGCGGCCCGGCGTGCCGGGAAGTTTGAAGCCGTGGACGAACATCTGACGGCGAGCCAGAAACTCAAGGGTACGTCGGCCGATCTGCAACTCGAATACCACCTGCTCAAGGCCGAGAATGGCAATCTCGCCGACGTCGAGGAGTCCTTGAAGAAATACCTCAAGGCGGACCCTCCCCGGCCCGAGGCACCCCTGGTTGGGGAGGCGCTGGCCCACGGCTATGTGCGTATGAATCGGCTCGTCGAGGCCGAGCCGCTCCTCACGAAACTGCTCGATAGGGCGCCGAACCACATTCCCGCTCTGTATCTCCTGGGCCGTCTGCAGGCCAAGATTCAACGCTTCGGTGAGGCAAAGGAATCGTTCGAGCAGATCCTCCGGCTGATACCGGACCACCTCGGCGCACACAATGAGCTGAGCAAGCTGTTGCTTGAGGAGCAACCCGCGGCCGCTCTCGTACACATCCAGTACCTTCGTGACCGCGACCCGGAGGACCCGAACCTGAAACTGCGTCTGATGAAGTGCTACAAGCAATTGGGAAGGACGACGGAGGCCGTCGAGGTGATCGAGGAACTGATTGCCGGCCATCCCCGGAACGTCGAGTATCTGGCCGAACGGGGCCTGCTGGCTCTCGAACAATCGGATGCCCCCGGCGCGGAGGCGTGGCTGCACAAGGCTATTGGCCTCGATCCCCAGCACCACGAGGCGAACTACCTCCTCTGTAAGGCGCTGCTCCAGCAGGAAGACCGAATGGAGGCGGCCCGGCAGCAGATCGCCGTTTGCGCCCGTCTCAGACGGCTCGGTGAGATCGAGCGCATGGACCCCAAAAAACTATCGGAATCGCCAGACATTCTCTCCGAATGCGGATCGCTCCTCTTGAAAGTCGGCAAGGAGAAGGACGCGCTCGTGTGGCTGTATCGCGCCCTGGAATCGGACCCAACCCATCGAGAGACGCACCAGCTACTGGCCGAGTATTACGAGAAGAAGGGCCGAAAGGACCTTGTGGCCCATCACCGGCAATTCCTGTCTCTGAAGCCAGATCGCTGATTCGTCCGGTTCTCCACCCCCAGGGATCAAGACAGGACGGGCAACTGCCAGACCGAGGACGCGGCAGGAGCGATCGCCGGGTCGGCGTCCCCGACGCGATCGTCATTCCACGTCAACTCAAGGTCCTCGATCATGCGCAGGTCCTCGGCATGCGGCCGGCCATAAGTCGCCAGGTAATTGCCGATCAGGGCGCTCGTCGCCCCGACGTAGAAGATCCAGCTCTGCAGGTCGCGCAGGTTCTTCTCGCGTCCGCCGGCCACCTTGAGGTCCTGCTTCGGAAGCACCAGCCGCATCACCGCGATGATCTTGAGGATCTCCATTGGCTTCAACTTCGGCGCGTTCTCCAGCGGTGTCCCCGCAATCGGATTGAGGAAATTGACCGGCACGACATTGGGGTTCAGTTCCTTGAGGCTGAAGGCCACGCTGACGCGATCTTCGAGCGACTCGCCCATGCCGAAGATGCAGCCGCAACATGCTTCGAGTCCGACCTGCTTCACCAGTTTGACCGTATCGACTCGTTCCTGCCAGGTGTGCGTCGAGACGATCTTCGGGAAGAAATCGCGCGACGATTCGATGTTGTGATTGACGCGCCGCACTCCCGCTTCCTTCAACTCGCGCGCCTGGTCCTCGGACAGCGTGCCGATATCGACACAGTGACAGATCCCCTCGACCTCGTTGGAGGCGCGCACCGCTTCCATGAGCTTGGGCCACTCCTTGCGAGTGGGGCCACGGCCGCTGTTGACCATGCCGAAGGCGCTGGCCCCATGATCGCGGGCAAACCGGACGGCCTCGGCGACCTGCTCCGGCTCCATCATGCCGTGCGGTGTGATATCGGTCTCGAAGTGAGCGGATTGAGCGCAGAAGGCGCAGTCCTCGGAGCAGTTGCCGAACTTCGTCGGCAGGATGCTACAGAAGGTGACGCGATTGCCGTGAAAGTGACGCCGGACCTTGTGGGCGGCGTAGAAGAGATCGTAGACCTCCTCGCCTTCGAGCGCGAAGAGTTGACCGACCTCGTCGCGCGTGAGTTCGCCTCCGGCGATGACGCGGCGCGACAGAGCGAGCAAATCCAAAGAGGTATCGGGAATCGACATCGCTTGCTCTCCTTCCCGCGCGGCGGGAGACGGGGGGTGGACCGTTTCAGACTTCAGGGGAAAGAACTTACCGCCGCTTGCGGCTTAGCGGATACTTCGCTAAGCCGCAAGCGGCGGCACGTTTATTCCCCTGAAGTCCGACTCGATTACTTGTCCTTCGGCTTGTCCTTGTCGGCCGGCTTGTCCTTGGGCGGATCGACAGGAGACTTCTTCTCGACGATGTCCTTGCGCGTGCCGCCGACGACGGTCATCACGGCCTTGACGTCTGCCTCCTTGGCGCCGTTCTTCTCCAGCGCGCTCTTCAAATGACCGGCGAGAGCGTCGAACTGGGCGTCGGTGATGGCCATGCCCTTGTGGGCTTCCTTCATCGACCTGCCCTTGTAGGTGCGTTTTCCGCCCGTCGCCTCGCTGATCTGGTCCACCAGATGCTGCTTGAACGTCGCGACCCCGGCGGCGTCGAGTTTGAACTTGTCGTTCTTCAGGGTTTCGAGGCGGAAGAAGTCAACCTTCGGGTCCGCAGCCGCGGTCCCGACGAAATCATCGACGACCTTCTTGACATTCGCTTCGCCGCCGAGCCGTTCCCACAAGGTCATATCCTTGGGGGGATCGACCGGCGACTTGACCTCGACGATGTCCTTGCGGGTGTCGTTGATGGAACTCATCACCGTCGCGACGTCCCCGGCCTTGGCTCCATTGGACTCCAGGGCCTTTTTCAGATGTCCGGCCGCGGCGTCGAACTGGGCGTTGGTGATGCCCATGCCCTTGTGAAGGTCCTTCATCTCCTTCATTTGCTGAGCCGTGAACTTGTAGGGACCGCCCGTCATGCTGCTGATCTGCTCGACCAGATGCTTGTGCAGGGCCGCCATTTTCTCAGGATTCATCGGGTACTTGCCCCCGCGCGTGAAATCAACCTTGGTATCAGCGGAAGCCGACTTGATGAAGTCATCGACCACTTTCTTGACGGTCGTCTCTCCGCCGAGGTTTTCCCAGACCGTCTTCTTCGGCGGATCGACAGGGGCCTTCGTCTCGACGATGTCCTTGCGCGTGCCGCCGATGACGGTCATCACGGTCTTGATATCCGCTTCCTTGGCCCCGTTCTTCTCCAGCGCGTTCTTCAAATGACCGGCGGCAGCGTCGAACTGGGCGTCGGTGATGCCCATGCCCTTGTGGAGTTCCTTCATCGGCCTGCCCGTGTACTTGCGCGGACCGCCCGTTGCGTCACTGATCTGATCGACCAGATGCTTCTTCAGCATCGGCAGGTCAACCTTAAACTTGCCGCCGCGCGTGAAGTCAACCTTGGGGTCAGCCGCAGCTTTGACGATGAAGTCATCGACGACCTTCTTGACGTTCGCCTCGCCGCCGAGGTTGTCCCACAGCGTCTTCTTCGGCGGATCGACAGGGGCCTTGGGATTGGGATTCACCTCGGCGCGAATCTTGTCGATAACCCCCCGCAGCGTGAAAGCGCGGCCGGCGAGATCGGGCCGGGTCCGGGCCGACGCGATGCCATCGTCGATCATCTTTTGCAGTTCGGGCCGATGATCCAGAAACGGCCGGACCGACAGCAGCGAGCCTTCGTAGAGGCGATAGCAGCCGTTGTGATCGTGGTTCGGCTCGTTGAACAGGTCGGCCCCCTGATTGATG
>JBBRIK010000526.1:0-4979 GCA_038221045.1 Gemmatales bacterium | reverse complement strand
CCGGTCTCGCTGAAGACGCACCCCGACCCTTTCCGCACTCCCAGGGGGTGTGTGGGGCAGGCGCAATTAATGAATCCGACTCATGTTAATGGATGCGCATTGCGCAACCAAGGATGAATTCCTATCGGCGTCCATAGTCCTCGAAAAGAAGGGACCGCGACGGCACTTTCTTGTCGAATCCTCTCCGCCAGGCCCCAGGCGCCGAATACCCGGTGAGCCGCGATGCGCTGGCGCATCGCGGCTGCACCCGGAGGTCAATGGTCGTGGTGGCCGCTGCCGTGATCGTGACCACCCTGGAAGAGCGGATGCTTCCGGTCGCCGCGCGCCACGAGATAGGCGATCAGATCGAGGACCTCGTCGCGCGTCAGCTTGTCCAGCAAGCCCTTCGGCATCATCGAAATCGGCGACTTCTTGCGGCCCTCGATCTCCGACACCTTGAGCAGCAGCGGCTCTGCCTTCGCCAGCGGGTTCTCGATCACCTTCACCGTCGTCTTCGTCTCTTCGAGGATGATGCCCGTCACGGTCTTGCCCGAACTCATCTCGAAGAGGTACGTCTGGAACTTTTCGTTGATCTTCGACGATGGATCGATGACGTCTTTCAGGATGTCTACCGGCTTCAGTTTGAGATCGAGCTTCGCCAGATCGGGGCCAAACTCGTTGCCGACTCCCTCCTGACGATGACAGGCAACGCACGTCCCCACCTGGAACATCTGCTTGCCCGTGCTGTACGACCGCCCCGACTTCATGCTTTCGACCGTCGAGGCCAACTCCTCGAACTTCCATTCTGTTCGCGGCCGGCGGTCCTTCAGCAGTTCGTCCTTGATTGGCAGCGGATTCTTCGACAGATAGCCGGCCGGGTCGGCGTGATAGGCTTCGATGTCGGCGACGACATAGAGCGCGCCGTGCATGCGCATCCAGTGGCCGGGATAGGTGCAGACATAGGGATAGACGCCGGGCTGGGTCGGAGCGGTAAAACTGAGCTTCTGCGTCTCGCGTGTCTGCATCAGGTTGCTCGCCAGCAGGATCTTGTTCGACTTCGGCACGAACTGACGCGCCTGGAACTCCGGCGAGGTCGCCGATGCCTCGGCCAACTTACCGATCTCCTCCATCGCGCCGGGCTGCGTGATGACGAAATTGTGCGGCATCAGATCGAAGTTCTCGAGGATGAACTCGACCGGCTTGCCCGCCTTGACCACGATCAGTTCCTTGTCGTAGGACATGCGCTCGGGCAGCGTGCCGACGCGAACGACCCGGACGCCTAGTTCGCCCAACTCCGTCCGCACCTTGCGCCCCTCGTCCGGCGGCAACAGGGCAGTCAGGGCGTCGGCGAACTCCAGGGCGTCGAGCGCGGCGGGGGTCGTCCGCTCGGCGGCAGGCACCTTGCGGATGTAGCCGAGGACGACGTCAATGAGTGCGCCGGCCTCGTCTTTCGGCCAGAAACCGCGCGGCAATCGCTGCATGGCGCGAATGGCGGCGCTACGATCCTGGTCCTTGCGGACGTACTTCGCCAGCGTCTGGAACGTCTTCGTTTCCTGTCCGCGAACCGACGTCATCGCAGTCATGGCGGCGGCACGGACGGCCAACTCGGGCGGCTCTCGGCCCACCTCGAAGGACGCCTTCACCGCCGGGGCCGGCTGCTTCGTCTTCTCGAAGACCGTTCGCCGCTCGCGGTCGAGAATCTTGATCGTGAAGTTGTTGAGCCGAGTGCCCAGCGCGCCATCGGCACGGTTGTAGACGAGGATCGACTCGATGGGGACCTCGCCGCCCAAATCGACTTCCCACCACGGATCGCGCGTGCCTTCCTCACTGTGCGTCTGGCCGCCCCCGCTGAAGCTGGGGTTCTTGTTGCCGTCGATGGCCCGGCTCGCGTCGGCGCCATGCGACGTGTTCTTCTGCGTAGCCTTGCCGCGGCGGGCGACGTTCTGGCCGTCGCTGAACACCTCGACCTCGGCCAGCGTCAGCGTTCGCTGCGGGCCAGGCAACTCGATGCGGACGAACCGGCCCATCACCGGTTTGCCCTGGTTGCCTGGCGTGGCCAACTCCTTCGGCAGTCCCTCCAGCAGCGGCTCGATCTTCGGATAGAGGCTCGCGCGCAGGCCAGGATCGGCCACGAGCGGCACCGCGCCGAGCAGATCGCGCAGCCCGCCGACCGACTTCAGGCCCAGGGTCCATGCCTTGTCGATGCCGGCATCGACGTTCATCAGGGCGACGAAGCCAATCTGGCGAATCACCGGCTGATGCGCATTGAGAGCGAGTTTCTCCAGTTCGGGCCGCACGCCTCCCAGTTCGGCGGCATTGCGGCTCGTCAGCAGGCGGACGAGATCGAAGACGACGCTCTCGTCGCGAGTGTCCTTGCGTTCGTCGATGCGGGCGACGGCGTCGAGCAGGACGCGCGGTTCCGTCTTCGAGTCCAACTTCGCCAGCCCGCGCGCCGCCTCGCGCCGCACTTCATCGCGCACGCCGGGCCGGAACAGCAACTCCAGGTTGACCGGACGAGTACGCTCCATTTTCAGGAGCTTCTCGACGTCGAGGTTACGAAGGAGGAAGCGTGCGCCGGCGTCGGTAGCGAAGTTGATCTGCTTCCCCTCGGCGAGCGCCTTCTTGAAGATCGGATCGATGGTCCGCATCGTCTCGCCGCGAAGAAAATCGAGGTAGACGTCCGGCGGCAGGTCCGCCGCGATGAGCGGCACCTCGGCCGCCTCGGGGACGGCGAAGAAGCTGGCGGCGCGGATCGCCTCCAGTCGGACGCGCGGATGCTCGTCGGCCGCCTGCTTGCGGAGCAGGTCGAGCGCCTCAGGGACGCGCTCGCGCCAGTAGCAGAGGACGCGCGTCGCCGCCGCCCGCGCCCGGAAGTCCGGCGAGGCCAGCATGCGCTTGAGCAAGTCGGCATCGACGACGTTGTGCGACTGATGCAACCAGAGCCCTTCGAGAAGATGATGCTGATAGTCCGCACTCTTGCTGTCGAGGCCGGCGATCCACTTCTTGAGGGCCGTCATCACGTCGGCGGTCTTGCGGCCTCCCAGTTCCATGCGGACGCGCGAGCGGGTGCGATCCTCGGGTTCCTTGAGCAGATCGAGGAGCTTGTCGATCGGCTCGCCGTCGATCTTGACGGGTTGCAGTAGGGGCCGATCGTTGTAGGTGACGCGATAGATTCGGCCATGCTCGCGGCCGCGGCTCGGATCGCGGAGGTTGTGCTGCATGTGGCCGATGATCGGGTTCTGCCAGTCGATGAACCAGAGCGCGCCGTCGGGGCCGATCTTGAGGTCGGAGGGGCGGAAATTCTGATCGGACGAGGAGACGATCGTCTCGGCGGGCGTGGCGGCGAAGCTCGATCCCTCATCGCGCATCTTGTACTGGAAGATGCCATGCACCGTGATGACGTTGCCGACGAGCAGGTTGCCCTGCATCTCCGGCGGGAAGTGACGCGAGGAGAGGTACTCCATCCCAGGACAGGGACGCGACTGCTGCCTGAAGACGGTCGGCGGGCGGTTGTGCTTCTGCGGATAGGGCAGGTAGCCGGAGAAGAGAGCGGCGTGATACGGATCGGCGCCCGTGCCATCGACGACGATGTCTTGGCCCCAGCGGTCGAAGACGTGGCCGTGCGGATTGGCGAAGCCGTAGGTGACGTAAACGTCGAACTTCTGCGTCCTCGGCTCATAGCGGAAGACGCCGGCGTTGGCACAGCGCCGCGGCGGGCCGTAGGGCGTCTCGACCTGCGTGTGATGGAACGTCCCCTCCTGGAAATAGACCGATCCGCCCGGATCGACGACGAAGCTGTTCGAGGTGTGATGGGTGTCGGCGGAGTCGAGGCCGCTGATGACGCGCTCGCGATAGTTGGCCTTCCCCTTGCCGTCGGTGTCCTTGAGGAAGAGGAGGTCGGGGGCCTGCGCGACGAGGACGCCGCCGTTGTAGAACTCGAAGCCGGTCGGGCAGTGCAGGTTGTCGGCGAAGACGGTGCACTTGTCGGCCTTGCCGTCGCCGTCGGTGTCTTCGAGGATCAGGAGCTTGTCGTTCATCGGCTCCTTCGGCTTCCAGTGCGGATAGGTCGGCCAGACGGCGACCCAGAGCCGGCCCTTCGCATCGAACGCCATCTGAACGGGATTCGCCAGTTCGGGGAATTCCTTCTCCGAGGCGAATAGCGACACCTTCATGTTCTTGGCGACCGTCATCTTCTTGATGGCGTCCTCGCCGCTGAGGTAGAGATGCTTGCCGCCCGGCAGCGAACCGGGCTTGTTGGTCTTGACGTCGATGAAAGGCGGAGTGTTCTCGTCGTCGATCTTGAGTTCGCCGCCGCGGACGACGGCCCAGATGCGCTGATCGCGGTTGCCGGTCATGGTGTCGAGGACTTCCATCTCGCGCTGCATGACGACGCGATTGGTCTGTCCGGCGACGAAGGCGAGGCCGGCCCGGCCTCCGTAGATGGAGTAGCCATCGACCGTGCGATAACGCTGGAACCAGAAGAAGTTCTTCTCGTTGACCGCCGTGCGGAGCTTCTCGAGCTTCGACGGATCGAGCAGACGGTTGCGTCCGCCGAAGAGAGCCATGTCAATCTCTGGCGCGAGCAGCTTGTCGCCCTGCTCGTTGAGGTGAATGCCATTGATGGTGAGCGGCTTCTCCGCCTTGGCGTAAAGGGCCTGGCTGATCGCGAACAGATCGATGAAGGCGACGTTACTGGCCTTCGCGACATCGGCCATGACGGCGGTGTAGAGCTTCAGGCGTTCGTTGTTGTCCCGGCCATCGGGCAGGTTGGCGTCCTTGAGGGCCTCGTGAGCGATGGGCGAGAAGAGGACGAGGCGCGGTGCGCTCTGGCCGTTGTATTTCTGGTTGAGGGTGTGCTTGATGAAGCCTTCGAGATCGCCCTTGAACTTGGCGAGTCCTTCTTTCCCGGCGAACGATTCGTTGTAGCCGAAGAAGGCGAAGATGACGTCGGCCTTGCACTGGGTCAGCCATTGATCGGGAGAGCCGAAGTTCGCGGAGCG